>NZ_JAUBRH010000055.1:0-7616 GCF_036701775.1 Microcoleus sp. N9_A2
AGTAAAACTTTGGGTGTTACCTAAAGCTGCTTTGTCCGCAGAATCTCAGTGGCTTCAGCCCTGAGAGTGTCAATCCTTGCGGATAATTACGATCGCCCAAAAATAACGCCTGCATTCCCTGATTCCCATTTCGCGTATTTCTGCATAACACTAGCGTACATTTCTGAGTCTGTAAACCCTGTTAACCAAGCTGGTAGCTGAGGCCAAGGCTGTTGGTTGAACCAATTTTTATCGGTATGAGCGAATTGACGAACAAAAGGTGCGATCGCCATATCAGCCAATGCTACATTGTTACCAAATAAATATTTAGTGGCGCTTAACTGTGCATTGAGTTTGTCGAGGAATAAAGAACCTTCATACCGATGTACTTGGGCATCAACACCTGGGTAACGTTCAGGGTACTTATAACGGTCAAGATGATATTTAAACCTATCATCAAATTCAGCAATTAATACTAGCATTTCTGCAACCGAACCTTTTTCTGGAATCAACCATTTTTCAGGATCATACTGTCTCAATGCCCACAACATAATATCGATACTTTGATCGAGTACCCGCCCGTCAACATCAATCAATATCGGTACCGTACCTTTGGCAGATACCTGCAACATTTCTTGTGGTTTGTCTCGTAAAACAACTTCCCGCAACTCACACACCCGATTGCTAACCATCAAGGCCAAGCGCGCCCGCATAGCATAGGGACAGCGGCGAAAGGAATACAAAATTGGGTATATTACTGACATATAATCTCAATTCCGGTTGCACCGGAATTATTGTTGACTGTTGACTGTTGACTGTTGAAGGAGAGGTCGAAAAACTGATACCAATTTAATGTGAAGTTGCACATATCTCGATCCCCCTAAATCCCCCTTAACAAGGGGGACTTTGAGCGGAATCTTGTTCCCCCCTTATTAAGGGGGGCTAGGGGGGATCTGATTCTATGCAGCATCATAAAAAAATTGGTATGAATGGTTGAGTGTTAACTGTTGACTCGATTTTATTATTCTGATGCCACCGGAAACGATATAATTAGTCGATCGCGCGATCGGGTTTTTCGGGTCAGAAACCCAGTTTCTTCGTAGATTTCTTGTCGCTAAACAAGATTTTTCGTAGCAAGGGGGTTTCTTTAAGCTTAGTGAATAATAATATTAGTCGATCGCACCATCTACTTTTTCCTTAGCATCATAGCGCGCGCCGATATGTACTTGGTTGCGACGCTTAGCAAGCTCAATCTGACGTTGACGTTCAGATAAGGCTTGTTTTTTGGTTTCAGTTTTGGAGTCATGACAATGAGGACAACTCACACCAAGTACAAACAATTCAGAAGCCTTATCTTCCTGACTAATCGGGTGACGACAACCGCGACAAAGTTCATAGTTACCTGGCTTTAACCCCTGACCCACAGAAACCCGTTCATCAAAGACAAAACATTCACCTTCCCAACGACTTTCTGCTTCCGGAACCGTTTCCAAATATTTTAAAATTCCGCCTTCGAGATGATAGACTTCATCAAAACCTTGAGAGCGCAAAAAAGCAGTAGATTTCTCGCAGCGAATACCACCCGTGCAAAACATTGCCACCTTGGGTTTATTGCGTAAAGCAGCTTCTTGCAGCGCCCATTCCGGTAACTCAGAAAAGCTTTTTGTGTTTGGATTAATAGCGCCTTCAAAAGTACCCATAGATACCTCGAAGTCGTTACGCACATCAACCACGACAACATCGGGATCGTCAAGCAGCTTATTCCACTCATCAGGCTTAACATATTTGCCAGCCATGAGGCGGGGATTAATGTCTGGTACTCCCATCGTGACGATTTCGCGCTTCAAGCGTATTTTCAGGCGGTAAAAAGGTGCTTTTTCCGAGAAAGATTCCTTGTGTACCAGATCCGCAAAACGCGAGTCACTACGCAAGAATGCCAGCACTGCGTGTACGCCTTCGGATGAGCCTGCGATCGTGCCATTGATGCCTTCGGCTGCTAACAAGATAGTGCCTTTGACGTTGTTGTGATTGCAACAATCGATTAGCGGTGCTTTCAGGTCGGCAAAATCCGGTAGTTCAACGAACTTATATAAAGCAGCGGTTAAGAAATAAGCCATAGATTGAATTGATAGCACTAATTAATTTTCATACTTCTATGAAAATTCAGTCAAAGCGGGCGGTGGGGCTCGAACCCACGACGTCCAGCATGGGAAGCTGACATTCTACCACTGAATTACGCCCGCGCTTAGTGTTTTTTACCTGTTTTCAGCTTCTTTGACTTTAGACGCCGATCGGTAAAAAACGACTAGAAAAACATTGTACAACTATTTTCGGATTTTGAGTATAGCATTTTGACAATCAATTTTGGGCGACAGCCGATCGCCCAACCGAGCCATGATACTGTGGCAGACGAGCCAATTGTCATCGCGGCCAAAACCTGCCACTAAATCAGCAATCGCCTCGGTTCCGAACCTTGACAAAGAGTTAGCGGCTTCGGATCGCACATTCGGATCGCGCCATCGAACTGCATCATTTTTAACAGCGCAGCCATTGAGTCCGCAGTTTGACTATGCCGCCATCCCATCGCCACGAACGATCGCACCATCAACCCCGTATCGTTCACTTTGCTCAGCAACATCGGTAGCGCCACCGCAGAATCGCACTTTCTCACAGCCGTTACCCCCGCAGCCTGTCTTGAGAATCACAACTTGGCAGCGCTGCTGGGATTTCGCTAATTTCCCTAAGCCCATTAAAATATATTTTTGTTACTTTTCTTTACGACTTTAGCTAGGATGGCCGGATTTTGGGAAGATTAAAAAAATTCAGTTATTAGATTATGTCGGCAAATTAACAGCCTCAAACTTCCACACCAGAAGAAGTTCAGGAAGCAATTGCTGAGCGTGAGCAATATTGGCAACGGCCGATCGACGATACCTTGAAAATGACTAAAAAGGTACAAATGACCCAACAAGCAGGGAGCATCTCAATGAAAGCAGCCAAGCTAGAAATTGGAGTTAGGAGCCAGGAGCCAGGAGGAAAGAGTCAGAAGGAAGGAGTCAGAAGAAGTGTTTTTACAAATATGAGATGCTCCCAACAAGCAGTGATGAAACACTTATAAAATTATCCCGATATAGTTTCCCAGAAAGAATTGGTTTAAAGCCTGTCCCTTGTAGGGAGAAATTAAAAGAAGACTATTCATTACTCCAATCCTCTTGCTTCCAGGTAGAGGTCGCTATCAACTGTCAACTGTCAACTGTCAACTGTCAACTGAAATCGGTGGGGTGGTAGCCAATTTGCGCTCGCAACAACCTTCCTCAAAATGAGATTAATTGCGGTTTTGTAGAGTATGCTGTTTTTTTGAGTTGATCTACTTAATTGTACTGTTTTCCTTCCCCGGAGATTCTCCAGAGTCCCACTGCTTGATAAGGGCGGACAAAATTCCGGTTGGAAGTTTTTTGATGAGTTGGGGTATTGAGGAGAAATCCACTCGCTCGCAAACCTTGATAGAACTCCTACGCTGGCAGAATCGGGAAGATTCACTCATTCTTAACTTTTAACAGTATAATTTTTAAGGGATTTCCCGTTTCAATCTTGTCCGCTGCTAGGAAAGGGGGAACTCCAAAATAATGATTTTAAAAGCGCTTGAGAACACAGGCCGACTTGCCTAGATATTATATCGGTAGGTAGATGACTTATTATTCATTTTAATATATATATATATATATATAATATCATTAAATACAATATAACGATAATACGCTGGCAGCAAGCTATCTGGTATAAAAAATGAGTCAGAATAAGTTTTCCAAAAAATCTAAACCTCAAGCTGATATGGATGCTGAAGGAAAGCAACAAAACAATCAAAACGAGTTATTTCCAGTCGTCGGAATAGGAGCCTCTGCAGGTGGATTGCAAGCCTTTACCAAATTACTCAGCCATTTGCCGATCGATACCGGCATGGCGTTTGTAATAATTCAGCATATGTTGCCGACTCAGGACAGTGTGTTGAGAGAGATTCTGGCTCGATCGACCCAGATGCCCGTGCATGAGGTGAAATCTGGGATTAAAATAGCACCGAATCAGGTATACGTCATCCCCCCCAATGTCAGCCTGACCATCGATCAAGCGGTGCTGAAGCTAACGCCTCGCGGCAGAACACGCGGGATATTTATGTCCGTCGATACTTTTTTGGTTTCCCTCGCTGCAGAACGGGGGAACCAAGCCATCGGCGTCGTTTTGTCCGGGGGCGACGGCGATGGTGCCCAAGGATTAAAAGCGATTAAGGCTGCAGGCGGTATTACTTTTGCCCAATGTGAAGGATCGGCACAAGTCAGCAGTATGCCGAATACTGCGGTGGCTACGGGTCAGGTAGACTTTATCTTGACACCGGAAAAAATTGCCCAGAAAATAGCAGAGATCAGCCGTCATCCCTACATTGCCGATCGGCCTGCGACAGAATCGACCACCAGCGAAAATAAGAGCGAAAGTAAAGATGCGATCGCCACCGTCTACACTTTGCTGCGCGCCGCTACAGGAGTTGATTTTACTCACTACAAACAAACCACCTTGAAGCGGCGGATGCAGCGACGGATGTTGCTGTACAAGCTGGAACGGATCGAGGATTATGCCGAATATCTCAAAAACACCCCGACAGAAGTAACGGCGCTTTATCACGATGTTTTCATTCATGTCACCAGCTTTTTCCGTGACCCCGAAAGCTTTGAGGCTTTAAGCAGCAAACTTTTTCCCGAAATCGTTAAAGATAAATCACCGAAAACACCGATCCGAATTTGGGTGGCCGGCTGTTCAACCGGTGAAGAAGCTTACTCGATCGCCATTTGCTTGCTAGAGTTTTTAGCAGATCGAGCTACTGATCTGCCGATTCAGATTTATGCCACAGACATCAGCGAAAGTGCGATCGCGATCGCCCGCCGCGGCTTTTATACGCAGGCCCAAGTCGCCCATATTTCACCCCAGCGCCTGAATCGGTTCTTTGTCCGAGTCGAAGGCGGATACCAAATCGCTCAGCCGGTGCGCGAACTCTGCGTCTTTGCCAAACAAAACCTGATCAGCGATCCGCCGTTTTCCCGGATGGATTTGATCGCCTGTCGGAACGTGCTGATTTATCTGGGCCCCCCGCTGCAAAAAAAGCTGCTGCCAATTTTCCACTACGGGCTTCGGCCCGCAGGCTTCTTGCTGTTAGGCACTTCGGAAACAGTTGGTGACTTTTCAGAATTGTTTGCGCTATTCGACAAAAAGAACAAAATTTATACTAAAAAACTGCTGTCGCATTGGCTCAGTATGGATTTAACTGCTAGCAACTATCCTGCGACAGCCATCAACTTTCCACCGCTGTTGACGGAAAGCTTAAACGAAATCGAAATCGAGAAACAGGCAGATCGCATTGTTTTGAATCACTATGCCCCTGTCGGCGTCGTGATTAACACAGCCAGAGAGATTCTGCAATTTCGGGGACAGACGAATGCCTACCTAGAACCGTCTCCCGGTAGGGCTAGCTTGAATTTGCTGAGAATGGCAAAAGAAGGATTGCGCCTCGAACTCCGTAGTGCAATTGAACAGGCCTCGCAGCAGCAGTTGCCGATCGCCCGCGAAGGCTTGCAAATTAGAGAAAGCGAGATCGTCCGCCTGGTCAAAATTAACGTGATTCCCTTCCCAACAGGCGCTGCTGTAAAAAACTATTTTTTAGTTTTGTTTCAAGACGAGCCGCCGATTCCTGCAATGACTGCTGCAAACGATGCTAGAGTCAACTCCGATCCTTTACAGGGTGAAAGTTTGGAGATTGCGAGGCTGCAACAAGAACTCAAAAGCACAAAAGACCACCTGCAGTCGATCGTCCAAGAACATCAAGCCGCTAACCAAGATTTGAGAGCCGCCAACGAAGAGATTCTGTCCAACAACGAAGAGTTGCAAAGTACAAATGAGGAACTCGAAACCGCAAAAGAAGAGATTCAGGCAACCAATGAAGAACTGAACACGATTAATGACGAATTGCAGCGGCGCAATGTTGAATCGACTCAGGTGAGTAACGATTTACAGAATCTGCTCAGTACCATCAATATTCCGATCCTGATGCTGGGAGGCGACCTGCGAATCCGCCGGTTTACTCCCGCAATCGAAGGCATCTTCAACTTGATTTCTACTGATGTCGGGCGCTGTTTGAGCGACATCACTCACAAGTTGATAGTGCCGGAGTTAGAGCCAATGATTTTAGAGGTGATCCGCACCCTCAACGTGAAAGTTCAGGAGGTTCAAGATCGAGAGAATCGCTGGTACGATCTGCATATTCGACCCTATCGGACGATCGACCACAAAATTGATGGGGCTGTGGTGATGCTGGTGGATATCAACGATCTCAAACTCAGCGCCCAGCAGTTGATGGAAGCGAAAAATTATGCCGAAACGATCGTCGAAACCGTCCGGGAACCTTTGCTAGTGCTGGATCTAAACCTGCAGGCGATCACCGCCAACCGTTCTTTCTACGAGACGTTTCAGGTGATGCCGATCCAAATTGAGCAACACTCGATCTTCGAGTTTAGTAACAAACAGTGGAATATTCCTAAATTGCGATCGCTCCTGGAAGAAATTACGACTGGCAATCCCGAATTTCACAACTTGGAAATAGAGCAGGACTTCGAGGCGATCGGGCATAAAATAATGCGGATCAATGCCCGCAAAATGCCTCCCATCGGCGATATACAGATGATTCTGCTGGCGGTAGAGGATATCACCGAGCAAAAACAGTTGGAGGCAGAACGCAGCCTGCGGATGCAAGAACAATCGGCTCGTGCGGCTGCCGAGCAGGCAAACCGCGTCAAAGATGAGTTTTTGTCCGTCCTCTCTCACGAACTGCGGACGCCCCTGAATGCGATAATTGGCTGGGCACAGTTGCTGCAACTTAAAAAATTTGACGAAGCTAAAACCCAGGAAGCGATAAGAACGATCGAGCGCGCCGCCAAAGCACAAAACCAGCTCATCGATGACATCTTAGACGTTTCCCGGATTAGCACGGGCCAGTATCGGCTCAGCGTTTCGGAAATGGAACTCAATCCACTGCTTGAAAATACGATCGCGGTGGTTCGTTCGGCAGCACAAGCCAAAGATATTCAAGTTGAATCCTGCCTAAGTCCTTTAAAACCAATAGTGTTGGGAGATCCGAGCCGCTTGCAGCAGGTTGTGTGGAATCTACTTTCAAACGCCATTAAATTCACCCCAGCCGGAGGCAAAATTGACATCGCATTAGACTGCATTGACGGCATGGCTCAAATCCAAATTAGCGATACTGGCCAGGGCATTCACCCTGATTTTCTCCCCTATGTGTTCGATCGCTTCCGTCAAGCGGATAGTAGCTACTCTCGCAGAGACGGTGGATTGGGGCTAGGACTCTCGATCGTCCGTCATTTAGTAGAACTCCACGGCGGTACTGTTGGTGCAACAAGTTCAGGTGAGGGACAAGGGGCAACGTTTACCGTGAAGTTGCCGCTACGAACAAATATCCCAGAAAGTTAGACACTAATATTTACCAAAGACATAATTGATATCGTTTCCGGTTGTACCATCCGTGATTGTGGACTGTTGACTGTGAGTCAAAAAAACTGAAAATTGCGCTATATTTGTTG
>NZ_JAUBRH010000055.1:7716-46978 GCF_036701775.1 Microcoleus sp. N9_A2
GCAGCTTGATGCGACTTGATCACGAGGATGAAGCGCGGATTTGATATCATATTATGTCCGGTCGATTACCTCTAATACGGTAGGGGCGGGTTCACAAAAAATATCTGCCAATAATTGACAATCTCAAAAACCCGCCCTTTAAATCTGAAAATTGCGCTATATTTGTTGGCAGCTTGATGCGACTTGATCACGAGGATGAAGCGCGGATTTGATATCATATTATGTCCGGTCGATTACCTCTAATAAGGTAGGGGCTGGTTCACAAAAAATATCTGCCAATAATTGACAATCTCAAAAACCCGCCCTTTAAATCGCGGTCACTCGATCGGACATGATATCATTCCGGCGCAACCAAAATTGATATTATTTCTAATCTTATCTCCTGATCTAAGGAATGAGAATTAAATAACTTCCACTCTTGAAAGTGGGATGGGCGTCCCGCCCGTCCAAAAAAGACGGGCGGGACGCCCATCCCACAATAACAATTAAAATTGTAAGTTATTTAATTCGCGATCCTAAGAGCCCAAAGTGAGTTTTCTCGCCACGATTGGTTATCAGTAGATCCACTATGAGGGGGTGAATAACCTCAATATCAACGTTTTAATTATGCAATCCCCGTAGACGTGCGTAATCGAAATAGTGACAGTGGTTATCTGCGTTCATCGGCGTTTATCCGCCTTCATCTGCGGTAAAAAAAGGCCATAATCTCTAAATAACCCTAACCAATAACTATTTAGCAACCTTAACCTCAGCGCCATCCTTAAGAAAACCAGCCCCAGTAACAACCACCCGATCGCCCGCCTTCAAACCCTTTTTAACCACCACCTTAGCAGCAGTCAAATCGCCCACAGCACCCCCGGAAATTTCCCCTAGTTCCACCGGTTGAGCCTGCACCTTGTCCTGGCCGACAAGTTTGTAAACAATAGAACTGCCGTCAACTTGCGGTAAAATAGCTTTAGCAGGGACTTTCAAACCTTGAGCCGTTGCCGTCGCAATTGATGCGCGCAAAAACATTCCCGATCGCAAAAACTCGCTTGCCGACAAATCAATCTTCACCGTAGCTTGCCGATTTTGCGGGTCAACTAGCGGCGAAATATCTCGCACAGTTCCTGACAACTTGATCCGCTTGTCAGAATCCGAAGTAATTTGCACTGCTGTTCCCGGCCGCACTTGCGAAACCTGAGTTTCCGGTACTTTCAATTGCAGTTCCAGCTTGTTGCCGCGAATAATCGAAAAGAGTTTTTGACTTCCCGAAGAAACATCCCCAACTCGACCAATTCTTTCAGCCACAGTGCCACTATCCGGCGCTCGAACAATAGTTTGTTCTAGTTGAGTTTGTAACTGTTTGACTTGGGCATCATTGCTGCGGACACTTGCTGCGTTATTTCCGACATTTGCTCTGGCACTGCTGACACTCGCTCCGGCCGTATTCACTTTTGCACGAGCGCTGGCGAGGGCTGCTCTAGCCGTACTGATATTAGCTTCACCAGTAGCTACTTGAGCAATAGCCGATCGCACTTCTTCCGCTGCTTTATTCTGTTCTTCCAAAGCTGTATTCAAGTCAGCTTTAGCTTTGTTCAAGTCTTGAACAGCAGTCTGCCGCTCTGTCTTGCGTCTTTCTAAATCTTGCTGACTAATTACTCCCTGAGTCGCCAAATTTTGGCTGCGATTTACTTCTCTTTGAGCCTGATCTAATTTAGCCTGGGCGGAGGCAATGCCTGCTTTAGCTTGAGTGACACCGGCTTTAGCTTGTTCCACACCGGCTCTTGCCTGGCCGACGCCTGTTTTGGCTTGCGCTGCGTCAGCGATGGCTTTTTCAACGCCAGCTTGGGCTTGAGCAACGCCGGCTTGGGCTTCTTGTTGGGCTGACTGAGCTTGCTGCACCTGAGCTTCGGCTTGTTCTACCGTAGAATTCGCCGATTGTACTCCCGCCAGCGCTTCGGCAATTTGCGATCGTAGCACCGAATCGTCCAAAACCGCCATCGTCTGACCTTTTTCTACCGCATCCCCTTCATTCACCAACACCTGCTTGATTTGCAAACCGTTGGCTTGTGGCAGCACCGGCAGCAAGTCATAGGCTGCCACGGTGCCCGTCGCTTCCAAAGTTTCACCCACCTGGGCAGATTCCACAGGCGCCACTGTCACCGTCGGAGCCGTCACCTGCTGGTTTACCGATGGAATTGGAGCTGCCGGAGGCGAACTCTGCTTGCCCCCAGTCAAGTTTACTGCTAGCAGCGTTGCAGCCACGCCAACCCCTGCGCCCGCCAACAAGGCCGGCCACCTGATTTCTTTGCGGGGCCCAACTTCAGTTGCTTCTGGTTCCCAAACCTGTTCCCCCTCCATTTCTGGAACTTCCAGCGCAACTTCTCGTTCATCTTCCTCAGCGGAGAATTGCCAGCGAGATTGGTCTGACACCTCACTTTCAGGTACATCCACTGCTGAATTATTGTCGCGCCCGTTCTCCACGGGGGGTAGGGGTTGCTTTTCTTCGGCTTCTGAAAAAACTTGATTAGTCACGGTAGTTCCGATATTTTTTTGCTAATGTTTACTAACAAACACATAAATTGAGATACTGTTTCAACCAAGGCGTATCAACCGATGCCCGCAGGAAAATCCCACGAGCACCATTTAGAGATTGCTCCACTGCCAGACTTCAATAGCAGATAAGGCTTGGCGATCCAAGGCAGTAATAGCATCTTCATACAGCAGGTTGACAACTTGTGCCGCAGGCTTGCCACCTACTTTGAACACGATGTATGTTTCTGTGCTGGCTTGGATTCATCGTGAGTCCAAGAGCTTGTTCAACAAATCTACAGAATGCGAAAATGACAGAACTAGAGCCGCACAATTCCATCCTTGCTGTCTTTTTTGCATGATTTGCATAAACCCCAATAGACCCGTCCCCGTCAATCATTCCTCGCCAAAAATGCACATTATTGGAAAGGCGGGAATGCACAGATGCAGTATGTGATTTCCTCTCTGTGATTCCAAACTCTTTTAACTTATTGATGATTTTGACTGATTGAAAAGCGTATCTACATGATTTTGTTGATTCGATTTCGAGAATAGCCTGAGATCCCTCAACGAATTGTCTAAACTTTTCTAGGTGAAAAGAGTCTTTTTCTTGAAGGCACAGCGCAACCGTGTTGCCAACGATTGCGGCATCAGCCAACAAGAATCCTAGCCAATAGGTAGCATCATCGGAAGCAGCATCAAAGGCTGACTCGTTTAAAAAATGCCCAGAGGCTTTTCTGAAAACATAACTCCTATCCCGCATCTGAACGCCTCTTCTTTGAAGGAGTGAGTAGACAGAAGACCTGTCTACCTCAAAGTCTCTAGCCCGATCCGAGCAAAGCTCCCCATCTTGATAGCGAATAATTATTTGGTTGTGCTGATCTTTAGTTAGCCTTGTCATTGTCTATATCCTCTGGACAGTGAACAGGGTTTGAGAGAACCAGGAGTTCTCCACCGTTTTGCTTGACCATAAACTCGAATAGCTCAAATCCGAATCTGCACAATCTGTCTCTACAGGCAACAACAATCTTGAGCTGATCTCCGCGCATAAGTCTGACCAGCAGGGCTTGCAGTCCTTTCCTTTTGAAGTTGAGTCCAGAGCCGATGTCTTGGACGATTTCGGCTTCTGGATATCGTTCTCGCATAAATTCAACTTGTCTAGCAAGGTCGTCTCGCTGTTTGGTTGAACTGACGCGACAGTAGCAAATAGTGGCAGATCCAATTGCACCGCGCTGGTATGACTCGACATCGTAGAGTCTTTGCCCTGCTTCGTTTTTGATGCTTTTGATTTTGCCTTCATCTGCGTACTTTCTTAAGGTGTTTGCGTGCAAGCCCAGAAATTCGACTGCTTTTCTGAGTGGTATATATGCCATTCACTCAATCTATAGTGTTTGTGAGCAAATGTAATTATTTGTTAGTAAAAAATACACTGTTGGTTTACCTCTCGCCAGTATGAGCCTTTCCTTTTTTATATTGTAAAGAAAGATTACGATATTATTTAGTTCATTTTAGCGGATGACCTGAGCAGTCCGGCGTCCTCCTTTTGGGTGAGTGTGGCGTCATTTCACCTGAGAATGGCGATTTCGATCGAAGTTTGATCAAAGTTTGTATGATCGACATTTAATTTGATCTGCCTCTGGGGCATACTGAATATTAGCGTGATTTCCGGGCGTGGGGTCGATCGGGCTGGCATTGTCTCTCCCCAACTGGCTTGGCCGTCACCTATCTATCAATGCTGAGAAAAGTCAGTCTAATCTTGAACTGATTATTCCTAACCTATACTCTCACGTGTTTATTGTATAATACGGCACATCTGCCGAAAAAGTTGTGCCACTTTATTTAAAAAAAATCACAATGAATAGCGTCTTTTCTCCCGTCCAACAGTTTCTAATTACTTGGCTACTAATGCTAGTGACGGGATGGTTTACCCTGACTGCTATCAGTTATGTTGGGGAACTGGTCAGCATTTTAGTAACAGCGGGACTCATTGCATTTTTATTAAATTATGCAGTAAAAAGACTGCAAGTATTTTTGCCCCGGGGAGTAGCTGCGGGGCTGGTTTATTTAACAGCAGGTGTGGTAGTAGTAGTAATCGGTTTAACTATTGTGCCACCCGTGTTCAGCCAAGCGAGACAGTTGGGGGTGAGGTTCCCGGATTTACTGGAGTCGGGGCGACTGCAGCTAGCTGAATTTCAAGCATGGAGTGCCGAGCGCAATTTGCCGTTTAACGTGCAAATATTGGAGCAGCAGCTATCAGCGAAAGTGCAGGAACAAGTGCAGGCGATCGCAGGTACGAGTCTAGGCTTAGTTGTCGGTACTGTTAACTGGTTTTTGGACTTGATTTTTATTGTGGTGATTTCCTTTTATATGCTCCTAGACGGGCAAAGAGTTTGGCAGGGTTTAACCAGTATTTTTTCCCCAGACATTCGCTATGTTTTAACAGAGACTTTGCAGCGAAACCTCCAGCGATTTGTATCAGGACAGTTATTGCTGGGACTATTGATGGCTATCTCGTTGACTCTGGCTTTTTGGTGGCTGCAAGTTCCGTTTTTCCTGCTGTTTGCCGTGTTTATAGGATTGACGGAAATAATTCCGTTTATTGGAGCAACGTTGGGAATTGGCACTGTTAGCATAATTGTAGCGTTTATCGATTGGTGGCTGGCGCTGCAAGTCTTAGTAATTGCGATCGGTCTCCAGCAAATCAAGGATAATTTAGTAGCTCCCCGAATCATGGGCAATCTCACCGGATTGAGCCCGGTAATTATTTTCACAGCTTTGCTGTTAGGAGGTAGAGTAGGAGGGTTGTTAGGAGTTATCCTCGCAATTCCGCTCACTGGGGTTGTAAAAAGTATCGTAGAAATTTTACTCAATCCCAAATTGCCTCCCCAAACAGGCTCGTTTTTCTACAATCCTTTTAGCGGCGAGGAGTTGGGAAAAATAACAGAGGATGAAAGTAGAATAATTTTGGTTCCAGACGAACAAAAATAGTCTAATGTTTGTAGTAAAGACTTGAGTCCAGAAAACTTTTATTAGTAAGGAATTCAGCCATTGCTACTAGACATCTTGCACTCATTCACTCTCAATTCTCGAAAGGGATCTGCGTTAATCTGTGTTTATCTGCCTTGAATCTGCGGTTGATCTATCAATCAAATATCTATGCAAGAGGTCTACTGATTCCGTTAAGAAAGAACTAAATTCCTCACTACGAACCACTTAAAATCTCAAACCTCAAAAATTATGAAATGGTGGCAAAATCTTAAAAAGAATCCTCTGGCTCGGTTGGGAGCAGTGCTGCTGTTAATTTTTTATACAGTCGCACTTTTCGCTGAATTTGTGGCACCTTACGACCCCTACGACTCTCAATTAAACGGTTCATTGCTGCCGCCGACTCGGATTTATTTAAGCACCCAAGACGGGCGCTTTATCGGCCCCCACGTTTATCCGACTACTCAGGGCTCGGTGGATGCGAATACCGGCGCTCGTGAGGTAATTGTAGACTGGCAAAAACCCTCTGCTGTTGGTTTATTTGTCAAAGCTTCCCCCTATAAATTTTTAGGATTTTTGCCTTTCGACAGGCACCTGTTTGGCACTACAGGAGAAGGCCAAATTAATCTTTTAGGCACGGATGAACAAGCTCGCGATCAATTCAGTCGCTTAGTACACGGCAGCAGAATTAGCCTCAGCATCGGCTTAGTAGGAATAGCAATTTCTTTTCCCTTGGGATTGTTTGTCGGAGGCATATCTGGTTATTTCGGCAGTTGGATTGATAGTATATTAATGCGTTTCGCCGAAGTATTGATGACGATTCCCGGTCTTTATTTATTAGTAGCGCTAGCAGCAGTGCTGCCCCCGGAATTGACAAGTGCTCAGCGATTTATATTGATTGTGCTGATTACTTCATTTATCAGTTGGGCGGGTTTAGCGCGGGTGATTCGCGGCCAAGTTCTCTCAATTAAACAACGAGAATTTGTGCAAGCGGCGCGGGCAATGGGTGCCAATCCAATTTATATTATTGTCCGCCACGTTTTGCCACAAACTGCTACTTATGTAATTATTTCTGCTACTTTGTCTGTTCCGGGTTTTATTGTGGCGGAGTCGGTTTTGAGTTTAATTGGACTGGGAATTCAACAGCCAGATCCTTCTTGGGGAAATTTGCTATCCCTGTCTACTAATGCTTCAATTTTAGTGTTGCAGCCTTGGTTGGTTTGGCCTCCGGCGATACTGATTATTTTGACTGTTTTGGCGTTTAATTTATTGGGGGATGGGTTGCGGGATGCTCTCGATCCGCGCAGCATTCAAAGGTAATTGGGAGTTAGTAATTCAAATATTTGTAGGGGCGGGTTCACCCAAATTTACATCGCCAAATTCCCGAACTAAAAAACCCGCCCCCACCCATCGCAAAACCCCAAAAACCTGTTCCCTAATCAGGGTTAGTTGGGGGGGGGCGGGTTTTTTAATATTTTGGATGTGAATCAAAGATGGTTGGTGAACCCGCCCCTACGAAATTTGTTAATACAAGAATACATCAAAAATACCAATCTTGGTATTTGTAGGGTGCGTCGCTATAAAAAAATCCCTAAATTCAATCGACAATCTCATGTATCCGCACCTTACACGATAGTTGCATAATTTTTCATAATTGCTATTACAAATTACAAATTACTTGAGAATTGCTTGTTTAAGTATTAACAGGTAAGCGGATCGTAAAAGTAGAACCAACACCCTCTTGACTTTTTACGGAAATATTGCCGCCCATCATTAGGCAAAAACGCTGGCTGATTGCCAGTCCCAAACCGGTGCCGCCGTACTTGCGGGTGGTGGAAGCGTCTGCTTGGGCAAAGGGTTGAAAAATATGCTGCAATTGGTCTGAATTCATCCCAATTCCTGTATCTGTACAATTAACAACTAAAAATTCTTTACTAGCACTTGAGGATTGAGAATTCGCCGTAGGTTCAGAAGTGTTTTCTTGTTTTGCTTCGCTGCTGTCGCCCGCAATTTTTTCTCGGCTGGCTGTGAGGGTAATTGTACCGTTTTGAGTGAATTTGGCGGCATTGCTCAGCAAATTCAATAAAATCTGCTGCACTTTCGTAATGTCCCCGTGCATAGTGCCGATATTACTAATTTTGTGTAAGTTGAGAGTGTTGCCGTTTTTCTGAATTAGTGGCACGGCGGTGGAGGCGACTTCTTTAATCAAGGCGGCGATGTCGAAGGTTTCTAAGTAAAGATCCATGCGACCGGCTTCGATTTTAGAAATGTCGAGAATGTCGTTAATTAGCGACAGCAAGTGTCTGCCGGAAGTGCGGATTTTGTCTAAATCTGGGGTGAGTTCATCGTAGCCCAATTCTTCGGTTTCTTCTTGGAGCATTTCGCTGTAGCCGATGATGGCATTCAGAGGTGTTCGCAGTTCGTGACTCATGTTTGCCAAAAATGCGCTTTTTGCGGTGGAAGCGGCTTCGGCTGCTTCTGCGGCGAGTTGCAAGGCGGATTCAAAGACTTTGCGATCGCTAATATCCTCGACGCTGCCTTCATAGTAGAGTACCTCGCCATTGGCGTCGCACACTGCACGCGCGCTTTCAGAAATCCAAATTACCTTGCCGTCAACGCGGTAAACTTGTGACTCAAACCCCGAAACTTCTCCGAATTCTTCCATCACCCGCATAAACTTGTCGCCCTGCTGAGGATTGACGTAAGCTTGCTGCCTGATGTTTGTGAGATTTGATGTCAATTCTTCGGGAGTGGCGTAGCCATAGATGCGGGCTAAAGCTGGATTTACGCTCAAGAAGTGGCCTTCGGGGGTTCTTTGAAAAATGCCTTCAACGGCATTTTCAAAGATGCTACGATATTTTTGTTCTGCTTGACGCAGAGCGCTTTGTGTACGATCGCGCTCGCTGGCTTCGATCGCCAATGATACCAAATCTGCGAGGGAAGCAGCAAAATTTTGTTCTTCTACTGTCCAGTTACGAGGAGTTCCCACTTGTTCGATACAGATGACTCCGACTGTTTGTCCTCCCAGCCGCACCGGCGCATCTAAGGTTGATGTAGTACCCACTTTTGAAAAGTAAGATTCGGCAAATTCTGTGGTTCTAACATCTGAGAGAGCGTCATCGGCTGCGATCGTCCGGTGTTCTTCCAAAGCTTTAAAATAAGCTGGATAGTCTGCTGCTGCGAGTTCAGTACCTTGGGAATGCTGCGGGTTGCTGCGGTGAAATTGGTCGAGACATTGCAGTTTCGATCGGCTTTCATCATACAACCACGCTCCGGCTCGTTCTGCATCTAGGGTATGAGCTGCCGCTTCGGTGATTTGCCTCAAAGCTACTTGCAAATTGCCTCGATATAGCGCTTTATTTCTTGCCAATTCTACCAAAACCGTATTTTGTTTGAGCAATTGTTTTTGCCTTTGGCGCCGCACGGATTCGGCTCGCTTCTGTTCGGTAATATCGCGGGCTACCAAAATGACGGATTTTTCTGAAAGCGGCGAAATGCTGGCGGCAAAACAAACTTCACGGTCGTCAATGGTTAAATCGTACTCGATGCTGACAGTTTGCTGAGTATCTAAAGCAGCTCGGATGTGGTTGAGAAAATTGTCGGCTGTAGCTTGCGGAAACACCTCTCCGACTGTTTTGCCAACTAATTCTTCGGCTGGTTTGTAGAGTAGGGAAAGATTGGTGGGCGCGATTTTTAAATAGCGACCGGTGGAGTCCACAACTAGAATTAATTCGTTCATAGCTGCAAACAAAGCCCGCAATTCTGCTTCTGCAGCTTCGAGTTCGGCAGTCCGCTCTGCTACTCGCTGTTCTAAACTAGAGTTTGTTTGTTCTAGGGCAACAAAAGACGATCGCAATTGTCGGGCCATTTGATTGAAAGACTGAGCCAGGAGGCCGAGTTCGTTGACGCCTTTAACTTCGACTTCGCCGTCTAATTCTGCGGAGGATGTGAAGTCGGCAGATTCGGACATTTTTGTTAAAGCTTTGGAAGCTTCTAGCAATCGGGTAATTGGTGTGACAACCCAGCGAGACGTGAAAATTCCGAGTGCGATCGCCAGTACGAAGGCAAAAAAGCACAATAAAATAGTTATGCGAGTATTGGCATTAATTTGCTCCATAAAGTCTGCTTCCGGGATTGCGACTACAATCAGCCAATCGAGGCCACGGCCGTCTTGCAGGGGAGCAACCGTAATGAACTGACGTTTGCCGTCTAGATCGAAGGTAAACTGTCCTTGGCTGTTAATTTGTGTAAAACTGCCAAATTGTTTTTGCAAGTATGTGGAGGCCGATCGAATGAGCAAATTTTTGCTCCTAGTCGCCAACAGCCGTTTTTGTCCGTCTTTGTCGGTGACAAAGGGCAGTTCGTCTGTGGAACTGGCAACTATTTCCCCGCTGCGTTCGATCGCAAAAACTTGTCCCGACGGGCTAATTTTGATGCTTTTGAGAAAATCGCTGATTTGAGAAAGAGTCAGGTCTATTGCCAGTACCCCCCGCAGGTTTCCTGTTTGATTGTAAATAGGCATCACCGGCGTAATCCCCAGCACTGGCGAGGCCGTGAAGACGTAGATGGGAGACCAAGTGGCTTTTCCTAACTGTTTGGCAGCTTGGTACCACGGTCTTGTACGGGGGTCATAGGCGGCGGTTTGGATGATATCAGTGCGATTTCCTTGGCTGTCCAGGCGATAAATTTGGCGGTTTGGAGCGGTTGATTCGTCTCTGATGTATACTAAGTCTTCTGCTTCTCTTTTGAGCAAAAGGAATTTGCCCTGTTCGTCGCCGTAGTAAATGGTTGTAGTTCGATCGCTCAGCTTGGTCTGGTTCCACAAATAACGCTCTAAGTTGGGGAAGTCTTCGGGATCTAAGTTTCCAGAGGCGATCGCAGCAGTATTCATTTGCAGAAATAAATGAGACACATCCCCAAAACTGCGGAAATTTTCTTTAGTTCTCGCTGCGACTTCCAAGCTTAACCTACTAGCAAGGTCATTGACGGCTTTCTGGCCGTTGCGAAACGATAGCCATCCAGTCACGCCGACTGCTACGGAGATTTGCACCACCAGCGGTATCAACAAAACTAGGCTCAGTGACATCTTGGGCGAGCTTTTCATCAGACAACCTGCTCAGACTTTTTAATAACATCAATATTGTGACACCTACCGGGTTTGCGTATCGTTTGTCGTTTAAAAGATGCCCTTGATATAAGTTACAAAGTCGCATAGCAAGACTGAAGTGCGGTGACCGGTCGCTCAACACTTGGCTAAGGTTTCCACCGCTACTGTAAAAACTTGTAATATCAATGATGCCACTACTTGCCTGAATGTGGCGATCGCTCTGGGGTTTCCCGGTCAAAAAGTCACACCAGTTGACAGTTGACAGTTGACAGTTGACAGTTGACAGTTGACAGTTGATAGCTACCTCTACCTGGAAGGAAGAGGATTGGAGTAATGAATAGTCTTCTTTTAATTTCTCCCGCTTATGGGAGAGGCTTTAAACCAATTATTTCTGGTAAACAAAGAATATAACAGTAGGTAATCTCCAAACCCTTAATTTATCAATCATTCCCAGTCTAAAATCTAAAATCTAAAATCTAAAATCTAAAATCTAAAATCTAAAATCCTATCACTTCCTCCCCGTGCGGATTGCCCACCTTACCCCGGCTTAATAAAAATTTTATTTTATTTTTTTCTACAGTGCCAGGACAAATGTAAATTCTGTGACAATTTGGTGTTGAAAAATTTGCTATTAATAAGATAAGCCGCCAAAATCCCGTAGCGTAGCGGGGCGTAAGCCATCGACTACAAAGAGGATAATTGAAGCACCTGCATTTCATCAACGCCAGCAAAGTAAAGCGTTTTTGGCTTTTTTGGACGAGCGACATTTTGGCAAAATAATACTTCTGGAGGATGACATGAACTATACATTTGAAATCCTGGGCGTATCTCCAACTTTAACATTTTTTAACCAGCAGCAGGAATTGCTGCAACAACAGCAGCCGTCTGGTGTAGAATACTTGGCAAACCGGAAGTGTACTCTCGATGCGTTTGTGGCATCCGTGGAGACAGTTTCTCCAGATCGCGGCTGGGATGTCGATCGAGTTGTAGACACTGTGATTAGTTTCTGGATGAACAACTCCGATAGCATCCACTATTGGAAGCACAGACTGCAGGATGCCGGCAGCGAAAACTTGTTAGTAGCCAGAGTAGGCGATATCAAGTCTTTGCAAGCTGCATTTGAATCGCTGCTGGGCGAATAGGAAAATCGGGAATTGCGAAAAAGTCGATCGACTTTTTCGCAAAAATCAACTCAACTGTCTATTCGCAATTCTCAATTCCCCTGATTCGCGACACGGAAGTCGCATACACAATAAGCTGTTTCTTCCACCTTCTACCCCATCTGCCTGATGCCTTCAACATCTGGCTAATGACTAATGACTTCGCAATTGGCAATTCCCAAATATTATGTCTCGTTCCAAAGCCCTGCAATCTTATATTTTTGTCCGCTTGCTCCTCGCACCGCTAATGTTGTGGACAATCACCACAGCAGTATTTTTGTTACTGCGGGCCACTCCGGGCGACCCCATAGATGCCATTCTCGGCTCACGAGCTCCCGCAGCCGCCAAAGAAGCAATGCGAACTCAACTCGGCCTCGACGCACCCTTGTGGGAGCAATATCTCAACTACATGAAAGACTTATTCAGTCTGGACTTAGGAACCTCCATCACCACTCGCGGACAAACCGTGTGGCAAATTATCGGAGATTATTTCCCCGCTACAGTGGAATTAGCAGTTTGTAGCATGGCCATAGCTTTAATTGTCGGCATCAGTATCGGTTCCCTAGCAGCATCTCGCCCCAACACTATTTTCGATGCTGCAGGCCGTTTGTTTGGCATTATCACTTACTCGCTGCCGGCTTTTTGGGCTGGTATGGTTTTGCAATTGATTTTCGCAGTGCAGTTGGGATGGTTTCCCTTGGGAACTCGCTTTCCCGTGACATTCCCCGCCCCCGAAGGCTACACAGGACTATACACTATTGACAGTCTCCTCAGCGCTAACCCTGGTCAGTTTCTCACATCTTTGCATTATTTGGCACTTCCGAGTTTGACGCTGGGGATTCTTTTGAGTGGCATTTTCGAGCGCATTGTCAGGGTGAATCTCAAGCAAACTTTGCAAGCAGATTATGTCGAAGCAGCTAGAGCTAGAGGCATTCCCGAATTGCAGATTTTATGGGCTCACGCTCTGAAAAATGCACTAATTCCAGTGATTACTGTCTTAGGATTGACTTTTGCTGCACTGTTGGGCGGCGCTATTTTAACAGAAGTTACTTTTTCTTGGCCGGGGCTGGCAAATCGCCTTTACGAAGCGATTAGCTTGCGGGATTATCCAACTGTTCAAGGTATTGTGGTGTTTTTTGCGGCAATTGTCGTAATTGCCAGCATTGTAATTGATATTTTGAATGCTTATATTGACCCGCGAATTCGGTACTAAAAATATTAAGGAAGAAGGGCAACGGATGCGCGATTGTGGCACTCTCGGCTTTTTCTACCTGTACTTTCTGTCGGCGCGAGATGTTTTAGTCAGCGGTGGCCCTGTAGAAGCAGTTGTCAAAAACATCGGCTTTTAGAGTGACGACACTTGGCGATTTATGGGCAATACTGGAGAAAATAAACTTTAACATTTGAGGAAACGCTGATGAGATTATTGCGAACAATCGCCGCTCTATCGGCGGCCTTGACCCCACTGATGGCTGAAGCTGTCTTTAGCCGTCCCATGCCGGGAACAGCCGATTTTCCCAGAGCCTCAAATCCCCAAGTAAATGTGCCGGTTTGCTTCATCGAAACTCCAGGCGGCACAACTTTTGATTTAGTCAGCTTGTGTGGCAGCAATGCTGCTCCCCAAAACGCTGCTCCGGCTGCGGGCAATGCTCCTGCAAATAACCCCAATGCAAGCACTCCGCCTCCTCCCCCGAACCCCAACGCCATCACCAGAGATGCTGTCGGCACGCCGATAACTACTCCTGCCGGCACGGCAAATCCCAACAATCCCAACAATGCCAATCCGGGAACTTCGCCGACAGGTACTCCCAACAATGCCAATCCGGGAACTTCGCCTGCAGGTACTCCCAACAATGCCAATCCGGGAACTTCGCCTGCAGGTACTCCCAATAATGTCAATCCGGGAACTTCGCCAACCACCAATCCCAACAATGTCAATCCGGGAACTTCGCCAACCACCAATCCCAATAATCTCAATCCGGGAAGTGCGCCTTATACCACTCCCAATAACAGTGTGTCTCCCACGGGTGGAACTGCTGGCGACAGCAACAGCGATTTAGTTCCCAATCCCAATCTCAATCTTCCGAGAGTGCCGCCGAGTTCCTTTGGCCCTGGAGGTGTTGCACCGACTAGAGATGCGATTGATGGCCCCCGCCAGTAATCGGCGAAGTGTGAGAACTTTCACAGAAACCGGGTTTCTCTGAAACCATCTCTTTTTCAGGGATTGTTCACCCACGAGAAAGCCGAAATATTTATTTACCTGCGTAATATTGATGTCAGGTGCGATCGGCATATTTTGTAGCAGAATAGCGAAATAAAAGTTAAGCTAAGAATTTGTAGACCCTATGGGCCAAGCACTCTTTCAAAACTGGACAACCAGGTAGAAGCAGTGATAGATAGCTAGCTTTAATCCGTAACAGGATTAGCGATCGGCACAGGTTAAAATTATTACCAGGCGGGTGCTCGCCAGCTCCAAGTTCCCAAGCTAAACCATTAAACAGGCATATTTTTGTTAAGCCAGTGTGGTTGGGAAAGTACCGACTGATAACATTAGCGAGACCAAATTAACCCGATTATTCTGAGGCTATTTATGAGCAAAATATTTGTTTTAAATTTCAACAAAATTGCTCTAGACCCGATCGCACTTGAGGAGGACATCTAGTGTCAAACTTAGTTCAACGTTTAGAAATAACCGCTCATCCGCAACTTGAAAAATCCCTCGGCTATCGAGGAGATAGTCGCTGGGTAGCTTGGCGCTGGGAACCCGACATCGACCAACTTATTTCCAGCGACGGCAAAACAGTCGGCACTGGCAATAATATGGCTTGGCTGGTGTTTTTGCAGCACGATTTAGTCGATCCTGCGGTACAAGAGTACAACCTCGGCGAGGGCGATCGCTACTGGCTGCTTTTAGACACCGAAACTAGAAATCTCTACGTCGGCGAAGGGAAAATAGTTCAGAATCTGCTCGAACAGCCGGAAAGTTTAGGTTTATTGGCCTGTCTCGATGGCGGGAATGCCGATCGACAAACTGGTGAAACTTGGCAGCAAACCCTATCTCAACTAACAGCCAAACCAGTTGTTCGCAACCTCACAACTGCCCTTCCTTTCGGTATCGCGGCCGCTTTGATAGGTGCTTTGGGCATCGGAACCGGATTGTGGGTAGTGCCAGCCGTGCAGCAGAAAATCGCCGAAAAAGCGGCTTTTATTTCCCCAATTAGTTCTGCAGCCAACTGCGGGCTTGGCGGTTCCGACGATTTTTCAGCTTATATCGGTTCCTCAAGCGGAAACAAAGAACTTCATGTAATAGGCGTTTATGAAGCCAATGCGGATCACGGGAATCGAGATTTATCAAAAAGTGCGTTAGCGAAGCCCTCGCAGAGGATCGAAATCAAAGTAGAACGCCGAAACAAGCCCATAATTCTCGCACTTTCAGCCTATGAACCCGTGCAATGGAACATTACCGCAGAACCGGGCGCAATTATCGAAAAAATCATCGTTAACGGATACCACAACCAAACTGTTTCAGGAGTTTTGGGAATTCCGGTAGAAGAGCACAGCTACGAAGAAACGGGAGACTCTCTCGGCGACTTTATCTACAAATGGGGTGCTACCGCTGAAAGTAGCAATACTTCTTCCCTCGTGACTAAATTGGAACAGAGAAATCGCACAAGTTTAACTTCTTTTCAAGGATGCTACAGAGGTACAAACTTTAGTATTAATTGAATTCAGCGACAGACGCCGACAAATTATACCATTTGCGATTTTTGGTTTGCGATTTGTGATTGGGAATGACTGATTCGATATCGTTTTGGGTCGCGGCCCTACAGTTCCATTAGACAAGATTAGACTTCTTTCATAAATCTTTGATTGATAGAGCAACCGCAGATTAAAAGCAGATAAACACCGATTAACGCAGATGCTTTTCCTGAATAGTTTATGACTTTGGCAATCTTGTCTATTGCAAAAATAGCTATGGCGGATATGTGGCCCATCCCACAAAAATCATTTTTTCTTGTGGGGTGTCCCGCCTGCACCAAAATTTGATTAAAAGAACTTTTGCAATGCAAGTCTATTCTTCTTTTAAACTGGTATTAAAATCTATCTTGCTAAAATCATAAAACCCGCGTCTGCGGGTTTTTGATTGAGAGTTAAACTTATTTGTATTTCTATGGTATGATATCCGGTGGCGTCATTACCAATTCCCAATTCTCACAATACTAATTAATAGATTTCTTATGAAATACTGGTACGAAACGCTTGCAGTAGCACAGCGAATTTTAATTGAATTGGGGAGGCGGCGACGCAGCTTAGTCTTGTGGAGTATTTTTCCAGTTTCTATCTTGCTAATTAACGGTTTAATTTTAAAAGAACGCGCGAATCTCACCACAGCAAAAGCCTTTGAAACTGCTGCACCTGCAAGCTTAGTAGGAGCAGCTTTATTTTTTAGCTGTCTCGGTGGTAGCGTAGCAACAGTAGTAGCAGAGCGAGAACAGCATACCCTCAAACGCTTGTTTATTTCCCCGCTGAGCGGCACTTCCTACTTTTTAGGAATTTTCCTGGCTCATAGTTGCATTGGCATCGGTCAGGTAATTTTAGTATATGCGATCGCCTCTTGTTTAGGAGCACAATTTCAAGGCTCTATCCTGCTAGGATGTGCGATTATTCTGCTCAGTATTGTATCTTATGTAGGTGTAGGCTTTATTCTTGGCACGCAGTTTGCGAGGCGCACCGAAGATGTCAACTCCCTAGTAGCAGCTTTCGGCGTTCCTTTGTTAATTTTAGGAGGCGCATTTTTGCCGACTTCGCTGTTTCCCAAAAGTCTGCTGGAACTCGCCCAGTACAATCCAATTTATCACATGAACGAAGCGCTGATGGGCGTGTGGGCTGAGGGCAAAGATTTGGCTGATATTGCCGGACACTTTTGGTATTTATTCATATTTTCTATTGCCATGATTGCAGGTGGATGGCTTTCTTATCGCAGGATGCTGAGAGTAGAAAGAAGACTTTAAAACTGATCTCATTATGTCGTAATTATTCATCTCTCTCTTCTCTGACTCAGCGCCCTCTGCGCTCTCTGCGGTTTAATCGTTCAAAAACAACCGTAAATATATAAAATAATACGGAGAATTAAAGCAGTGCTGCAAATAGAAAAGCTAAATAAGTCCTATGGCGAGCGTTCAGTGCTTAAAGATTTAACACTGCACATTCAAGCTGGAGAAATTTACGGTTTGCTCGGGCCAAACGGGGCGGGAAAAACTACAACTATCAATATTTTATGTAATTTGCTAAATGCCGACAGCGGCAAAGTTTCTATTAATGGCGAACCTGTTTCCGAAGCTACAAAATTGTTAATAGGGGTAGCGCCCCAAGAAAATTTGCTTTACAAAAGCCTTAGCTGCGAGGAAAACCTCAACTTTTTTGCTCAAATTTACGGCTTAGAGCGCAAACAGCGCCGCTATCAAGTAAGACACTGTTTGAAAGCAGTAAATTTGACAGATAGAGCTACCAGCCCAGTAGAAACTTTGAGCGGAGGAATGCAGCGGCGTTTGAATATTGCGGTAGCATTGGTACACCAGCCTAAATTAGTAATTTTAGATGAACCGACAACGGGTTTAGATATTGAGGCTCGCTATGAAATTTGGGAGTTAATTCAGCGCTTGCAATCGGAAGGAATTACAATTTTGCTAACAACTCACTTGTTGGATGAAGCTGAGCGTCTTTGTCAGAAAATCGGGATTCTTAAAAATGGCAGTATTGTAGCTGAAGGTAGTTTAGAAGAGTTGCAAAAACTGATTCCGGCTCAAGAAATTATCGTGGTAAAAACCGACGCAGAAGCTGAAGTCATCGCCCGCGCTAAACAATACAGTTTCATCCCCCGCCGCTACGGTAGCGATTTAGCTTTTTGGCTGCCGGAACGTTTAGAATTAAAAGAGATTATTTTGCTGTTCGACGGGATTTCTATTGACTCAATTGCTCGGTATCCGGTGCGTTTAGAACATATTTATGTTGAGGTGACGAAACAAAGCGAACAATGATATAGTGCGAGCGTCTCGCTTCTTGCGAACAGGCAAGATGCCTGTTCCACAATAAACTTAATGTCTTGTGGAACAGGCATCTTGCCTATTCTTGAAAAACTTATTGCCAATGGTGCCAGATGTGATATCTAACCGGATTTGATATTACACAGTCTTAGCCCACTCTATCCAAGTTTCTATCGGGCGGAAACCGACTGATTTGTAAAGCTTTGTAGCGCCTGTCAAACTGTCAGCATCGACGCTGAGTTTAGCTGTGTTTGCGCCCGCCGCTTTTAAGGAGTGCATACCAGCTAAAAGCATCGCTTTTCCTAAACCCATTTTCCGAAAGTCGCGCCGCGTACCCAACAATTCAATCCAACCGTCTTTTGTGCTGCTGCGGGCGTTTTTTTGGGGTTTGATTTGACAGTCGCAGAAAGCTGCAAATTTGCGTGAAGCGAAGCTATCCCGCAGGGAATCGCCCGCAACAGCAATTAAGTCTAATTCCGGCCGATAATTGGCGTCTTGCATCCAGTAGCGCACTGTTTCCGCAGTTAAATCGTGGTGATTCCAGTGATCGATAAATGACTGGTTGAACATTTCTACCCAAGGTTGGATGTCGTGTTCTCCGGATACGTGAGTCAGAGCAAAATCTGCGGGGAATTCGGGTGTGGGAATCGGTTCGGCGAGCGATCGGGCCATTGTCCAAAAATAGCGATCGACCTCAAAGCCCTGTTTTTCTAACAGTCGCATCTCATCGGTTTTGTCCTCCCGGCTGTAGGTACGCAATTTTGCCGGCAAATTCCGTTCTTTCGCGACTTCGCGCAGTCGATTTTCGCCCCATCTGATGATATCTTTTTCCAAACCTGCGCCACGGACATTTGGATGCACGTAAAACCAGAGACAAGCCTCTATTTCCTCTGGAGAATCGGGCATATCTAGGAGTGCTAAACCGATCAGTTTGTAGTTACCATCTTCCCACAACTGCACGTCGCGGGCTTGGTCGAGTTTGGGTGCATCAAGTATTAGCTTGAGTTCAGTTGCTGATACTTCTTCGCCGAGTCTATCCACTGCTTCGCAAGCGTCGATCAAATTTGCGATCGCGCACCAGTCAATTTCGCCCTTGTAGGAGCGGGTTGTTAAGATATTCATAAAAAACTTGCAATCCGTAATTTCGGACTGTTCCTCTTAAGTAGTATTGGCAAACAAGTACAGTAATTCAGACATTTTGGACAAACGTCAGTAACAGGCAAGATGCCTGTTCCACAAGAAATAAATACTCTTGTGGGGCGGGCAAGCGAGCCCGCATCTAAACTGTTTTTAGTATTTGATAATGGTGTCGATAAAACTCAGAAACCTGTTTATATCACCCAGGCTTTCAGGTTTTATCTCATAGCGCAATCATAAAAATTGGTTTGCCTTTTTGGGCTAGTTTTGTATGTGAGTCTCAGACTGGAGGAGCGCCCAATGTTCGCAAGCAGCTTCCTCCAATTTATCAAGGCTGGTGCTTGACTAACTGTTGTTTAAATAAATTTGATGAAGCTAAGTAAAGAAGTTGTCACCCCCACTGGGTAGTTGGTTTTTACTTTTGCTCTGTCTTACAATAAATCCTGTTTCAGGGATTTGTTGCTCCTCCTGTTAACTCGCCCGCTTGGGGGAGGGGAGAAGTTGAACCTATTAAAAAGTTGCCTAGTTCAACTATAACCGCTGCGTTTCTTTTTTGCAAGTTTGATGTAATAGAAGTTCTGTTACTATTAACGGGAGCCTGGATTCGGCAGAAGCACCGCGCTTTTAACCGGCCGTAACTGTAGTTTTTATAACGTTTTTTCCGGGCTTTGGGATTTAATTTTATCCAAACGTTAAACTAACGTTAAACTGTTTTTTACAGATTAATATGAGGTAAATATGCTCGACAACCTCGATTTAGATATTTCCCTGGATAAAGAAACCTATGATGCCAAGATAGAAATTTTAATGAAACAGTTGCGATCGCTCCAACTGGCCTGCTGGGAAAAAAAATTGCCCGCAATCATCGTCCTCGAAGGCTGGGCGGCCGCCGGTAAAGGCGCGCTGGTCAAAAAAATGGTGGGGTACATGGACCCGCGGGGGTTTGCCGTCCACCCGATTTGGCCGCCGTCAGATGCAGAAATGGGCTATCCTTTCCTCTGGCGGTTTTGGCAGAAACTCCCCGCCCGCGGCAAAATTGGTTTTTTCTACCACAGTTGGTACACTCACATTTTAGAAGACCGATTGTTCGATCGAGTCTCCGACGCAGAAGTACCGACAGTTATCCGGCAAATCAACGCCTTCGAGCGGCAGATGGTAGATGACGGCGCGGCAATTGCCAAATTTTGGATTCACCTGAGCAAAAAAGAACTCAAGCATCGGCTCAAAAAACTAGAAGACGACACCTTACAAGCTTGGCGAGTGCGGCCCGAAGACTGGAAACAAGCCAAAAAATACGAAGAATACACAACTTTGGCAGAAGAAATGGTAGCCCAAACCGGCACGGGCCCCGCACCTTGGACGCTAGTAGAAGGCGATTGTCAACGCTGGGCGAGAGTCAAAGTTTTAACGCAAATGGCAGCGACAATTACAGAAGCCTTAGACAGACTGCCGATGCAATCTGCACCTGTGAAATTGCCGCCTCAAGAAAGCTTGCAACCCACCGAACCAGACTTGCTGGCCCAAGTAGATTTAACTCAATCGCTGTCGCCCGACGAATACAAACAGCAACTTCGCGAGGAACAAACCCGTTTTGGGAAACTGCAACAAAGCATCTACGAAGAGGAAATCCCCGTATTAGTGCTGTTTGAAGGTTGGGACGCCGCCGGTAAAGGAGGAGCAATCAAACGTTTGACGGACATCCTAGACCCCCGCAGTTACACCGTCAATGCCTTTGCTGCGCCGACGGACGAAGAAAAAGCTCACCACTACCTCTGGCGGTTCTGGCGGGAGTTGCCGACTGCTGGTAAAATCAGCATTTACGATCGCAGTTGGTATGGTAGAGTGCTCGTCGAGCGAGTCGAAGAATTTGCCACCGAACTCGAATGGCGTCGAGCTTACCAGGAAATCAACGAATTTGAGGAGCAACTCACCAGTTTCGGTTGTATCTTAGTTAAATTCTGGCTGCACATCAGTCCCGACGAGGAACTAAAGCGGTTTACAGACCGACAAAACAATTCATTTAAACAATACAAACTCACCGAGGAAGATTGGCGAAATCGGGAAAAGTGGAATTATTATGAAGTGGCGGTGAATCAAATGATTCAGCGCACCAGCACGCCGGCTGCTCCCTGGACGCTAATTGCGGCCGATAACAAGTATTATGCTCGTGTTAAAGTAATTCAAACGGTAACGCAGGCAATTCGGAATCAACTGAAGCGCCGATAAATTGGGATTGCTGAATCGGTAACAGGTAATGAGGAAAAAAAGCAGGCGACAGAAAGCAGACTTGAATTGCCAATTTCACCTGCGGCGTGCTCGATTCATTACCAATTATCAATCAACCATTACCAGTTATCAATGACCAATTAACTGTCAGCAATCGGTGACTGGAAGTAGCGGGCTTGCCGCCTGCAACCAATGGTTGATAGCTGACCGGAAGCGAGCATTAGGGTAAATGCGATCGGACTGCGTTATTCGCGAAAGTTAAAAACCCACCGATGCCCGTATTTCCTACCGCAGTTAAATTAGCGCTCGTTTCCAAAACTTCTGTACTAATTTATGAAGACACAGAATATTGCAAGATGCCAGAACTTTTAGCTCGCATTCTATTTCTATTCCTCCTGTTCTCACTGATCAAATCGTGGTGGGATCAATCAGGAGGCAAAGACAATCCGTTAATAGACCGGCTGCGCGTTTTGCTGCTGATCAGCCTTTTGTTCCTGGCTTTTTTCGCGCCAGACACGCCAGTCGGAGCAGCGATTTTCGGCCTCATAGCCTTCTTCTTTAAGCCGCTGGGTTTTTCGATCACCCTGCTGGTGATTGCATCGGCGCTGATCACCAACGGGGGCATCCGCAACCCGGCACCGAGAATGATCCTGGCAGCACTGCTAGTTTTGATCCTTTCGAGTATGCCAGTTGTCGCTTACTGGTTCGCCGATCAAGCTGAACGGGATGCCGCGGCTCGCACAGTTTGCTGCGACGAAACAGCAGCGGCGATCGTCCTCCTCGGCAAGGGAACCACTAACGGCCACACCGCCAACCAAGAAGGGATTCAAATGGCAGACACAGGCAATCGCCTGCCCTACGCTGCCGTTTTGTACAAAAAACAATTAGCACCTTTGGTGATTGTTACCGCCGGGCCCAGAGCAGATTTACAGAATTATACTGGCGAAGCAAAGGATATCGAGACTTTGCTGGCAAGCAACATGGGCGTGCCGCGTAACAGTATCGTTCTCGACGATAACGGCCGCAACATACGCACCAGCGCCGAGGAAGTGAGAAAGATCCTCGACAGCCGCGGCGTTGGGCGTAAAGTAATCCTGGTCACATCTGCGATTCAGATGCGCCGTGCCAGCCTAGCTTTTGCAAATATGGGCATCCAAGTAATTCCCAGAGCTACCGACTTCTACACTTACCAGCCCGTGTCAGGAGGGAAATCCAGATTCCGCTTAGACGCGGGAGATTTTTTGCCTAGTGCAGAAGCTTTGGTAACTACGACGCGAGTATTCGATGAATATTTCGGGTCTTTCTATTACTATTTGCGCGGCTGGCAGGCTCCCAGGGCTTAAAGTGGCGAGTTGCTGGTGTTTTTCTTAGGCAACAGCGACTGCTCCCCAGATTGGTTTAACATCTGATGAGAAGAAGACCTTTGTGGGGAGCTGTATTTTCTCATTCCGGCGGGGTCGCCGACAATTAAGTTTGCCATGACTACAAACAATACCCAAAAGATAACTGGCTCCCACTCGGATTTTTTGGGCTTTGCTTCTGGGGTTGTGACAGATTCGACGTTGACTTTGATATCTAGTTTGCCTTCAATTTCTTTGCCTTTGAGAACTCCGTCGCTGCACATACCCTTAAAAGTCAGGGGAGCTGGTTTCGGTGCTTCTGCTTTCACTTCATCTGCCATTTTTTTATCCTGGTTTTGGTGAATCCGGTTGGATAGTACATTCTTAAAGGTTCGGGGGTTTTCCGGACAGGATTTGGCGAACTCTGAAAGAATTAAGTTAAATATGCACCCCGCCCCTTACTGGGGCTTAAACATCAGAATCTGAAGGCATTTCAAGCTAGTGCTTGTTTGTTCTGGCTAGCAGCGTTCCCTTGAAGCTGCTACTTACCTATCTGGGTGAAGGGGAGAGTTTTATGCAAAGTACAGGTTTTTTATGAAAAATTTATTTGCTCCCAGCGGGCCGAAACGTCAATAGACCTCTTGCATAAGTCCTTTTAATCAAATTTTCGGACGATGCTCAGAGCAACGTCCCACAAGAAAAAAAAATTGTGGGACGATGCTCAGAGCAACGTCCTAATTATTTTTGTAAGAGGTCTAATAGCCTGAAGTTCTAGCTTGGTTTATCTCCCCGAAGAAGCCCAGTTTCTTCCCGCAGCGGGTTCAAGTGACGCAATTCTGTTAATAAAGGGGGTTTCTGGCACAATATCGCGCCAGGAATGCCAATCTAAAATTTAAAATAATCTAAATAATCGATCGTGAAAATATCCACCAGCAAACTATGTTGCCTGCAACCCGAACAATTGGCAGATTGGGCAAAAGAGGCAATAAATCGCAGTAAATCCGGTCAAATTCCCGCGTATATACCTCTCCTTGCACAAGCAGACAGACAAGGCTTTGCCGTGCAAGTGCGGGCAATTGACGGTCAAATTTTGAGCTGGGGTAGCATTGCTCAAACATTCCCGATGATGAGTGTAGTCAAGCCGTTTGTACTGCTTTATTTGCTGTGCGAGTTGGGCGAAAAAGCGGTTTTTGATTGCGTGGGCTGCGATCCTTCGGAAATGGCTTTTAATTCCTTAACTCAACTGGAAATAGATAAAGGGAAGCCGAGAAATCCGATGATTAATAGCGGGGCGATCGCCCTAGCGTCTTTGATTCCCGGTGAAAATGCTGTGGCGCGCTGTCAAAACTTGCGAACTTGGCTAAATCAACAGGCAAACAGTCAGTTATTTGTTGACGAGTTAATGCTCGATTCAGTGAAGGAAAACCCGAATCAAAATAATTGGAATCTCGCCTTAAGAATGGTAGAATCCGGTTATATTCAAAATGCGGAAATTGCTTTAGAAACCTATAATCGCGTCTGCTGTTTGTCGGGAAATGTGGAGGATTTAGCTAAGCTGGGGATGGTTTTGGTAAATAGTGGCGATCGCGAAATCTGGGAAAACTGCCGCACTGTCAAAGCACTGATGGCAACTTGCGGTTTGTATGAAGCATCCGGTCGCTTTGCGGTGCGGGTGGGACTGCCTGCCAAGTCGGGAGTTAGCGGGGCAATGCTTTCGGTAATTCCGGGCCAGGGTGCGATCGCATCTTACAGTCCGCCCTTGAATAAAGAGGGAAATTCTGTCGGCGGCTTATTTCTGTTGGAACAAATAGCTAAATTTCTGCGGCTGAGCGTATTTGATTAGATTGGGAATTGGGCATGGGGGAATTGGGAATTGGTAATTTGGCTAATCAATTGTCAGGTAATCGGTAGACAAGAGTGCCTAAATTTTTGAGCGATCGGCAAACCGCAGATTAAGGTGGATTAACACAGATTAACGCCGATGACCAATGCCCACCCTTCGACTTCGCGAGCGGGCAAGATGCCCAATGCCCAATGCCCACCCTTCGACTTCGCGAGCGGGCAAGATGCCCAATGATTAATGCTTTTCGCCCAAAATAGCATAAACCACAGTCTCTTCTTTTTTGCCGCGCAATTGAATCGATCCTACTTTTTGGCCTTCGTAGCGATCGCGCACGTAAGCAAAAGTCCTCGCCGTCACCAACAAATTAAAAGGACTGTCAGAAACAATTTCCTTATTCATCGCCTCCAATCTAGCAGCAACATTGACAGCATCGCCGATCACAGAATAATTCAAACGCCGGGAACCGCCCACGCTACCAGCAACTAACTGTCCGGTATGCAAACCAATGCCAAACTTAATTAAAGGTTTACGTTCACTTCTAAGCTGCTGGTTAATTTCGTGCAACCGTTCGTGCATGGCAATACAAGCCGCAACAGCATTCAAAGCATCTTGTTGAATTTCTGCATATTTGGTATGGCAAAAAGGCACCCCAAAAACTGCCATAATTGCATCACCGATGTATTTATCTACAACGCCGCCGTGATCCATAATACAGTTAGTCATCGCTTCCAAATAATTGTTCAACCAGGTGAGTAAATCTCGCGGCGGCATTTTTTCTGAAATCGAAGTAAAACTGCGAATATCCATAAACAGCACCGTTGCTGTAAGTTCTTGAGGTTCGAGTTCTCCCTGTTCAAATATCTCCGCTTTACGTTCCCAAATAAGCTGAGCTGTCTCTGGAGCGACGTGCTTTTCAAATAACCTCATCAACTGCTGCTTTTCGTACTGTTCCCGCAGTTGCAAAGCAGTGCCAGATAAAATGAGGGTGCCGATAGGTGCGGCAATCGGAACCCACCAAAAAAATAAGCCAAATAACAAAGCAGCCGCCGCAATCCAAATTATAGGCAAACCGAGAGCGATCGCAATTCTCTCTTTAACACCTCGGTTGCACAGAACCGAAGTGGTAAGCGGGCCAATCCCCAACAATAACAAAATTTCTAGCAGTATTGGCAGCCGCTGCAGCAAGCGTTGATTGAGCAAATTGTCAATCAACGCTGCATATAAATAAACCCCAGCCGTAGTCTTGTTGAGAGGTGAAGATATGGGGTCGAAACCGGTAGCAACTATGCCGACTAAAACTAACTTATTGGTCAGAACATCTGCGGGAATTCTACCTTCTACGACATCAACAAAAGCATAGGTAGGTAGATTTTCTGTTTTCCCTGGCCAGTTAACCCAGACTTTTTTTCCCTGCTTATTTTTTGACTGTGGGAGCAATACTGGATCTTGGGGATTAGCAGCATTGTACCTGTGAGTCATTACTAAACCGAAATTAGGAATCCCGTTGAGAAAGATTTTTGATTCGCGGGTAATACCGTCGCTATCGGCTTCTTGGCTGATGTGGCCGACACCTGCGGCGGCTGCTTTTAAAGATGCTACGGGTTCTTCTTTGATGGTTCTAGGGAGTACAACTTTGCCGTTGGTGGCAATTGCAGCGGCTAAAATATCATCTTTCGGACTTGGATCGAGGAAAAGAATGTCAAAACCAACGGCTGTGGGGGGGGATTTTTTCAGTGCTTCTAGCAGTTGGGCGTAGCGGTTGCGAGGCCAAGGAAATTTACCGTATTCCTGCAAGCTTTGGGGTTCGATCGCAATTACCGTAATTCTGTCATCCCACCCCTGATTTGGCAAAATTCCCGATTCTCGAATTTGAAATAGGGTTTTGTATCCCAAATATTCCAGGGGTTTCCACATTCCAAATTGCAGCATGGTTACAGACATTATACCTACTACTGCTCCTGTCATCCAGGGAGGATTTGTGGTTATATATTGCCGGATGCCGATCAGTTGATTTTGTTTGAGATGCTCGATCCATTCTTTGAACTTCATGCAATTAATTTGACGCAATAATTGACATCCGAGTCCGACCTTCGAGAGGAGTGCGAGTCATGAAGTTTTACAATACCGTAAGGGCGAAGCGTTGGCGCAAAAATTATTGATTTTGACTACCGACATTCACCCCAAAATGCTTCGCCCCTCCAGGAAATAATCAACCCAAATAAAACTTACGATCTACTTACGTCCTCAGAGACTGCCCGCGCACTTTACTTTTAGATAGGTTGTTTAGGGAACTGCGAGGCTGTAATGCCGTTCTGTGATTGACGGGCCTCGCACTACGATTTTGAGGCGGCGACTTGGAGGTAAAATTCCTTGGATTTTGAAGTTGCCCTTTCGATCGATCTTAATCTCTTCGTTGTTGACATAAATTATGTTGATCGGGTTAATTTGACCGCTGAGGCTATAAATATTGCCGCTGAGTCTCAACAACCTGCGGACTTTGAGTTTAGCTAGGCGAGGGCTGGCTGAGGGCGCCACGGGCGAGGTTTGAGGGAAAATTGTCGTGGCGTTGCCGCTGTTGACAACTACTTCTGAGTCGGTGCTGCCAGATACTACGACTGCACCTTCAATAGTTTCGACTGCGGTTTTGCCGTCGCCGACGCTGACGCCAAAGGAGGTGCCGCGGACTCCGGCAACGCCTTCTGGGGTTTCAACCCTGACTGGGGCGGTTCTGGCAGAACTTTTTCGTTGGGCAATTTGACTGGATTTGCCGAGTCCGCTGAAGGTATTGAGGGCGGCTATTTGGTTCGGCGGGATAATTGTTGAGGTGTTGGCTGCGGGAGTTGTTGCAGCAGTTTTGCCGATCGACAACCTGACTCGCCCCCTGCTGACAAAAATCGCTGTGTCTTTTTCGCCGCCTGCACTGCTTGACAAATTGGATATTCTGACTGCGGTTTTTTCGGCAACTTCCACGATGCCGGCGTTGTTGTCGATGCCTAAACGGGCTGTGGAATCGGGGCCAGTGATGATTTCGTCTCCGGGGGCGAGTAACCGATCGCCCACAACCGCCGGCCGCCCTTTAAAGGTGACTGTACCGCGAATTTCTTTGATTTCGAGCGATCGTCCGGCCGCTGTTCCCTGAGCGTTTATCGTCTCTGCTGGGGATGGATTCGCCGCCACAGTTGCCGGATTTTTGGGAGATTTTGAGGCTGTTGGCAGTGCTGGCGGTCGATCAACTGAGATAATTTTAGTAGCGTTCGACGGCTGTGTGGGGGATGGAGAGAGCGGACTGGCGATCGTCCCACGAAAGGGCGACAGACAGGCGAACATAGCTAAGGACAAACTTAGGAGCGGAATTTTGGTCGATCGCCCACACGTAAAAATTTTATTCATTATTTCAATTTTGTCATATTGAAGTTTGTAGACTTCATTTCCTCTAGCAGGCGCCCCAAATCCGGAAATCGTTCCATTTTTTCTGCCGTAAAACAGCAGCAAAAATAAACTTTATCAGCCTGAAAGTTTACCATTAAAACTTCTTTTTTTGGTCAGATTTTAGTAAACTGTTACAACATGGCACTTTACTAAAATCTGACCTTCGGGAAATTTGGCCAACCAGACTCAAAGTCCTTTACAGCATGAAAATTCGCCGTTGTCAACGTCAGAGAGGGCAGATTTATATATAGCAAACATAAAATTAATTACTGCTTTTGAATGCTTTTTGGCTTCTGCCTGAAGGATGACTAATTGGGGAGAAATCCTGTAGTTGTGGCAATTAATAAAAAGATTCTTTTTGCGAATCAATAAAAAATAATTATCTAAGTGGTGAACAGCCTCTGCCAGTGGAGCTTGCCCCTGTGGAACCTGATGAAGCAAACCCAAGCGAATCATGGTAGACGATCGACCAACTCCGACTAGAATACCGTTTTTTAGGGAAAGTTGGTCGAAATTTCGAGGGAAAATCATAGCGAGCGATCGGCCCGCTGGTGTTGCTGTTCCGAAGTAGACGCCAAACTGTAAAATGGACGCTTGTATATAGGTTTTGTAGAGCAGGAGAACAATTTCAGTGGCAATAGAAGTAGGTCAGAGAGTGAAGGTGCGCCGTCTCAGAGATCGGATACCTGCAAATATGGTGGGGATGATAAAGAAGAATCCAGTAGGCACTGTGGACGGATTCAGAATGGTTGACGGTAGCGGAGTAGGCGTGGTTGTCAAGTTTGACGGTTTTGCGACTTGGTTCTTTGAAGATGAGCTAGAACCCGTTTAACAGAAGGAAGAAGGAAGGAAGAAGGAAGTTCGGCAACGGATTCTGTAACGGATGTAACGGATGTAACGGATGTAACGGATGTCAGTCCGATGGAAGAAGGAAGAGGAAAAATTTTCCCAATTCTTCCCCTCTCCCACTCTCCCACTCGCCGACTCTCCTCTTCCTCCACTCTCCTCTTCCTCCCCCACTCTGGCTGAAGGTTGCGCTTAAATGTTAAAGAGTAAGCTTTGGCAGTGAGAACAGAAAATGGCTTTGATTTTGACATTTTTGGGCAAAGGCGGCACTGGCCGCAGCACGATCGCGATCGCAACAGCTAAAAAATACGCGGCTCAAGGCAAGCGAGTTCTGCTGCTCGGTCAAGATCCGGGCCCTGCATTGGGCATCCTGCTAGGGGCTCCCCTGACTCTCAACCCCCAGGAAATCGCCCCCAACCTCAAAGCAGTTCAGGTGCAAAGCGCGCCGCTGCTAGAACGCAGGTGGGACGAAGTTAAACAACTAGAAGCTCAATATGTCCGTACTCCGTTTTTCAAGCAGATTTACGGCCAAGAATTAGGGGTGTTACCGGGAATGGACAGCGCGCTGGCGTTGAACGAACTTCGGGAATACGAGGACAGCAAACAATACGATGTAATTGTTTATGACGGCAATGGTGGCATGGATACGCTGCGGATGCTGGGAATGCCGGAAATTGTGAGTTGGTATATCCGCAGGTTCCGTCAAGCTTTGGTAGATTCGGATTTGGGGAAAGCGCTTTCACCTTTTATTCAACCGGTTGTCAGTACCGTGTTGACTGTGGATTTGTCGGGAGACAATGCTTTTCAATCTACTAAGCAAGTCGATAATCTTTTGGATAAGGGTAAGGAAGCGCTGGCAGATCCGAACCGCACGGCCGCTTTTTTGGTGACAACTGGGGATGCAAGTGCGATCGCAACTGCCCGCTATCTTTGGGGAAGTTCTCAACAAGTTGGTTTGACTGTGGGCGGTGTCATTGTTAATCAAGCATCGGTTACAGAAGCTATTACTGCCGAGTTTGATCCTTTGACGGCTGTTTCGGTTCCGGCGCACAGTGACAATAATTGGCAGCCACTAATTGATGCTTTGCCAGATTTTTCTCAGGCGGCAAAAGCTCCTCAACCCATTAACATCAACATTGCACAGCGTCAAGTTAGTTTGTTTTTGCCTGGGTTTGACAAGAAAGAAATTAAATTGATTCAATCGGGGCCGGAAGTGACGATCGAAGCGGGCGATCAGCGGCGCAATATTTTGCTGCCTCCGGCACTAACTGGCAAGTCTGTTACTGGTGCTAAGTTCCTGAATGGTTACTTAATCATTTCTTTTTAGGGTAAGAAACAAAATCGTTTCTAGTAAGGACTAAAGTCCTTAGTTTCCCAAAAATTATGTGGGGTAGAGAGACGGCAATGCCGTATCCTCCGCAGCCAAAATCAGGACACGGCAGTGCCGTTTCCCTACAATTAATCGAGGGTAGGGAGACGGCATTGCCGTGTCCTCCGTTGTTTATGTTACAATCTCCAACAACACATCACCCACCCAGCCAATGTTCCGACAAATTTGGCAAAGCATCCTCAATCTGTGGCGGCAAATTCAGCGGTGCTTCCGCAAACAACCTGCACCCCCAGCGCCAAAGCCAACTCCGATTCGCTCTTTTGGGGAATACGAACAGAAATTCATGGCACTGTTAGAGGGTGTTGAACAAGGCTGGAGTCGGGGCGAAATTAAAGGCTTTTTAATCGGCTGCAAAATCAAAGATGCTGAGTGGGAAAACTGGCTGCAAGAATTTGGAGAAAGGTTGCTGGTATCCCCGGAAACTCATTTAGAGTTGGGTGGGCGAATGGTGCGGCTGGGTGAGATGAATTGCGGGAAAATCAGTGAGGTTGCTGGCAATATCGGCAGGCAATTGTTGGCTGGGGAGAGTTTGAATCGGAAGAATGAGGAAGGGCGATCGGTTATAAGTGAAAATACAGATAATTCATCCGCTGCTAACCAAGGCGACTCAACGTCGCAGTCAGAATCTATACGAAGAGAAGTCAGTCAAGAGGTAGAAGAATTATATAATCAAGGACGAAAATTTTATTATGCAGGAGATTTAGAAGGGGCGATCGCAGCCTTCGAGAAAGCCTTAGAAATTGACCCCAAATTCCACGATGCCTGGAACAACCTGGTCGTTACCTGGAACAAACGGGGCAATATCCTAAAGAATTTGGGCCGATACACAGAGGCGGAAGCAGCCTACAATAAAGCCTTAGAAATTGACCCCAAATTCCACTTTGCCTGGAACAACCTGGGCTGCACCCTAAATGATTTGGGCCGCAACACAGAGGCGATGGGAGCCTACAAGACAGCCTTAAAATTTGACCCCAAATTTCACTTGGCCTGGAACGGGCTGGGCAATGCCCTAAGTTATTTGGGCCGATACACAGAGGCGGAAGCAGCCTACAATAAAGCCTTAGAAATTGACCCCGAAGACCACGAGGCGTGGAACGGGCTGGGCACTACCCTAAATGATTTAGGCCGCTACAGTGAGGCGGAAGCAGCCTTCAACCAAGCCTTAGAAATTGGTCGCAAATTCCACGATGCCTGGAACGGGCTGGGCAATGCCCTAAGAGGTTTGGAGCGCAACAAAAAGGCGATCGCAGCCTTCGACAAAGCTTTAGAAATTACAGCCAATCAATACTGGGAAGCTTGGGGCAATCGAGGTTGGGCATTTTTCAACTCCGGCGGCTACCTGGAAGCCATTCAAAACTGGGATGAAGGCTTACAGAAATATCTCCCCAGCAACCGCGACTATCGCCTCGTTTGTGGCAGATTGCACCAGCAAAAAGGCCGGGTACACTACGAACACGGCAAAGAAATAGCCACTTATTTTGAATCTTTCCACAAAGCCAAAGCCAGCTACGAACAAGCCCGCGAATTCTTGAAATCACCCCTCATCCCAGAAACTTATTTAGAAGTATTGCAAGACTTAATTACCGTCTGTCGCAGCTTGGGAGATCCCAAAGCCAGCGAGTACCTTAACGAAGCTACTATCCTGCTAGAACAATTAATTTTAGACGATGAAACTCACCCCGAAATAAAACTGCGACTCAAGCGCAAATTTGCCGGACTTTACCAGTTAGAAGTCGATACCCTCGTCGAGTCTGGCGACAAGGTAAATGCACTGGAAAAAGCCGAAGCAAGGAAAAACTTTTGCCTGCAATGGATGCGCGCAGGTTGGCAAAACCGCACCGATAGCCCGACTTATCCCCAAATCCGAGATTTACTGGCAAACAACACCGAAACGGGGATAATTTACTGGCATCTCAGCCCAGTTTCCCTGACTGCTTTTATCATTAGCCTAGAAAAGTTTGAAGTTATTTCCACACCTCTGTGCGACTTATTCCCAAAGGACAACAGTCAGAGTTTAGAAAAATGGCTGAAAAACTGGAAAACCAACTATCAAAATTACGGCAAAACTACCAGCAAACAGCAAAACAAAGAATCCCATCCCTGGCGCGAGTCAATGACAGCGCAATTGCAAAAACTCGCTGACATCCTCAAAATTCCCGAAATTTGTACGCACCTCACCAATATCGAACATTTAATATTAATTCCCCACCGCGACTTGCACCTGCTGCCACTGCACTTTTTATTCTCCGATAATCTTTTTACTATCACTTATCTGCCCAGCATCCAAGTTGGGATAGACAGACTAGACAGAAAACCCTCACCTTCAATGTCTCTGCTGTTGGTAGAAAGCCCAGATCCATTACTTTTTGCTGAAATAGAAGCGCCCGCGATCGCGAATTTTCACCTTAATTGCAATACCATCCCCAGTTCACAAGCTACCACAGATAATCTTAAAGAAGCTCTGCAACAAGCTGCTGATATATTCCATTTTACAGGTCACGCCTACCACAACACAAAACAGCCGTCCCAGTCAGCGTTAATCCTGAAAAACAAACAGCCCCTAACTTCACAAGAAATCGCCAAATTCGATTTGAAAAGCTATTATCTAGTCTGCCTTTCCGCTTGCGAAACTGGCATAACAGGAAAAGAAGAACTGATAGATGAATTTGTCGGTTTAGCCAGCAGCTTTTTAGCTGCGGGTGCTGTTTACGCCCTCAGCACTCTTTGGATAGTTGATGAGATATCTAGCGCTTTAATGATGATTCGATTCAATCAAATTCTCAACGAACAGCGTTGCCAAAATAAGTTGCATCCGGCCATAGCCCTCAAAGAAGCGCAAAAATGGCTCCGAACTATTACTTACAGCGAACTATCCGACTGGTATCTGGAATTGTCTGAAATAACGTACAATTCCAGTTGCAATCAAGATTTGAGAGACGAAGCTAACCTAATCCGCAGAAATAATGCTAAAATGGAGTCTGATGAACCGCCTTATGCCGCTCTCTATCACTGGGCAGGTTTCACGATTACTGGTAAAGTTAATCCCTAACTTCCCAACCATCGACTATTATGAAAGCAACAGATATTATTCGGCTACAAGCCATTGGCGCTACTTTAGCTCAACTAGATTCATCTATTCAACTTGGCGAGTTGGAAGATAGTATCATAAGTTCTGCGATATTGGCTTTTGAAAAATTAGCCGAACAAAACAACACTCTGAACGAAATTTACACAAGAGAACGCCTCGACTTAAAAGAGCAGTACCAAGCAAAATCAAAAGACAAACGCTACAACGAGACAAGTGACAGTATTTACAGCACCGATACTGCAAATTTAACCCCTTCCTTTCCTCAGCGGCCTGAAGAAATGGAAAATCCCTCTGAAATAGCTAAAGCCTTTGACAATTTAATTGCATCTTTTAATAAAATCAAAAGCCTGTACGCGGTTGAAAACCCCCTAGAAAGTTTTCAAATCATCATGGAACAAGAAGCGATCGCGCCTTTGATTCTGGAAGCTTACGATCGCATTCGAGCGCTATTTCCTACGGCAAGATTAGGCTTGGAAGTGAAAACCGATCCAGAAATTGCCAACTGGCGATCGCTGTGGATTACCATTTACACCAAACTCGAAGTCGATGAAGCTTTTGCAAAGTTAAACATCCTTGATGATAGTTGGTGGCTCGAAGCTAAAATAGCTGCCCCCAAAAATGATTTACATATTAGCCTTGAATGGGAGCCAAATGAGATTTGATTGGTCTGAATATTTGAATTTAGCTCAAGAGTTAGCAGCCACGAATAGTGACAGTTCAGCTAACAGGGAAGCCAAGTTGCGATCGGCGATAAGTAGAGCATACTATTCGACATTTTGCCTAGCGCGAAATTACTTGCGCGACATTGAAAAAGACCCCAGACTTTTTCGTAAGAATCGCGATATCAACGAACATCAATATGTAGCAGAAGAATTTATATACCACCCAACTAAAAAGAAAAACCTGGTCAAAATAGGTGAAAATTTAAGCAGATTGAGAGAACTTAGGAATAAAGCTGATTATGAAGATACTATATTTATTAACTTACAAAAAGAAGCGAGAAATGCGCTAGTGCTAGCTGAGAATATTATTTCAGCGTTAAGTAACTTAACTGAATAATCCGACAAATGGGAATTGAACCCAATAAACTTTAAGGGCAACTCGTGCAAAAACCCGGTTTCTTCAAGAAACCGGGTTTTTTAAGACAATTACCTAACTTTTACCGTTACCATTCCCATTGCCGGCAGTTGTTAGCAAAACCCGCTTAGCTAAAGGTTCCGGCACTTCTTGCAATCGATCGAACTCCCAATGAAAAAATCCGACACCCATTGTCTGCGATCGCAATTCTACGATCAAATCCTGCATTTCGGCGATCGGCAAATAAGCCGAAACTGCATCCCATCCCTTCCAGTCTGGTTTACCTTCGTAGCCGAGAATTTGGCCGCGGTGTCCGCTGACTAATTGCAACACCTTTGATGTACACTCGTTCGGAGCGCAAATTTCCACTTTGGCGATCGGCTCTAGCAAAGCCGGTTCGCACTTCGCCATTCCTTCCTGCATCGCCAAACGCGCTGCTTGCTTAAAAGCTTGTTCGGAACTGTCAACCGAATGGTAAGAACCATTTGTCAGCGTCACCGATACATCTACCACCGGGAAACCCAGCGGGCCGCGATCCAAATACTCGCGCACTCCCACTTCCACGCCGGGAATGTACTGTTTGGGTACGACTCCGCCAACTATTTTGTCGCTGAAATTGAAACCTTCTCCGCGAGGCTGCGGTGCGATGTCGAGATACACGTCGCCAAACTGTCCGTGTCCGCCGCTTTGGTGTTTGTAACGCCCGTGGATGGAAGATGCGGTTTTGCGGATAGTTTCTTTGTAGGGTACTTGCGGTAAGTGAGTTACCATCGGCAAATTATACTTGCGGCGCAATCGGTCTAAAGCTACTTTCAGGTGGATTTTGCCTTGACCCCAAAGTATAATTTCGTGGGTGTCTCCGTGCTGTTCCCAGACTAAAGATGGGTCTTCTTCGAGCAATTTAGCTAAAGCGGAGCTCAGCTTAACTTCATCGTTGCGCTTTTCGGGGACGATCGCCAGTGCGTAGACAGGGGAGATGATTTCGGCTTTTGGCAATAATTCCTCCGATCCCAACACATCGCCTGTTTTCAAGCCTTCTAGCCTTCCCAAAGCCACAATTTCCCCGGCGCTGACAGACTGCAAACTTTGCGTTTGCTGGCCGGTCAAGCGGTACAAACCGTTAACTCGAACCCCGTTCAAAATTGCTCCGTCTGCCATCGTCCCCCGCCACATTCTCACTAACGATAGTTTGCCTCCCTGCGGTGTGTAATAGGTTTTGAGGATTTGAGCCAGAACTTTGTTTTCACTTTGTATAATGCTGCGGCGATCGGCTGTAGTTTCCGGTGTGGGCGCTTCCCTCAGCAAAGCTTCCAGCAGAGGCCGCACGCCGAAATCTTGTTCGGCGATACCGATGAATACGGGCACAATTAAATCTGCGCCTAATTCCATCTTTAAATCGCGGGTAATTTCTTCAACGTCGGGATTGATTTCTTCGAGCAATTCTTCGAGTAAATGGTCGTCAAAATTCGCCAATTCTTCGAGCATTTCCTGCCGCGCTGCGCTTTCTTGTGCTTTGAGGTGTTCTGGAAGCGGGACGGGATCTGCGGCGGCGCCCGGATGGTAGTGGTAAGCTTGTTCGGTTACTAAGTCGATAAAACCGATGATTTGTTCGTTTTTGCCGATCGGATATTGGTGAGGTACGATCGGTCTGCTGGAAACGGATTTGAGCGCGTCGAGCACGTCGGTGAAGTTGCTGCCGCAAGTAGTTTCGTCTGTGCAAGCGCGATCGATCTTGTTGATGAAAACTAAGTGGGGAATTTCCCAATCATCGAGGAATTTAAACAGGGGTGCGAGGGTTAAAGTGCGATCGGCAACGGGTTCGCAAACAATTATCGCCGCATCCACACCAATCAGCGCATTGTAAGTTTCTTGGGCAAATTCTACCGAGCCCGGACAGTCGAGAAATGTGAAGCGGACGCCTTCATATTCAGCGGTGGCGGCGTTTACTTCTACGCTCATTTGGCGATCGCGCGCTTCCGGCGAACTATCACCTATTGTGTTGCCATCTTTGACGTTTCCTTTGCGGGTAATTGTCCCTGTCACCGATAGCAAACTTTCGAGCAGTGCGGTTTTACCGCTTAAATAAGGGCCAACAATTGCAACGTTCCGCGTGGCCCCAAGGACTTTTTCGTTCATATTGCCTCCAACAGAAAACTTGTTTTCCATTGCTCTTGGTGCAATCAGTTCTATACCATTTTCTAGACTTTTTCTAGGTTAATTTTTATTGCATTTTCGAGCAACTTCAGGTTTTGGTATGATTTAATACTTTTGACCCTAACGTGTTTTGAGTAACAAAACACAAATTGTAGTTTTTCTTAATATTTGGAATTTTTAACCGCAGAGAACGCAGAGAACGCAGAGGAAGAGAAGAGAGAGACTAATAATTCTGATGAAGAGCGGATTTGATATCACTCTTCCTCTGTCTCGATTTGTCTAATTTCTAAGGAGTCGCAAACCGCTTAATGTGACTATTACTGTAGAGCCTTCGTGACCGATGACGCCGAAAGGCATGGTGATATTTCCGAAAAAATTAGCCGCCAATAACAGCACAATGCAACTGAGTGCAAAAACAATGTTTTGTTTGACCACATTTTGAGCGCGGCGGCCCAAACTAATTGCTTTACCTAGTTGTTCTAATTTATCTGCCATTAATACAATGTCAGCAGTTTCTAAAGCCACATCGCTGCCGGAAATTCCCATCGCAATTCCCACGGAAGCTTGGGCGAGGGCTGGTGCGTCGTTGATGCCGTCTCCTACCATTGCGACGGTTTGATACTGGGTTTGCAGCTTCTTAATTAGGTGCACTTTGTCTTCCGGCAAAAGTTCGGCGTACACTTCATTGATGCCTAATTGTCGGGCGATGTATTGAGCGGTTTGTTCGTTGTCGCCTGTCAGCATTATGATATGTTCTACGCCTAAATTTTGCAAGCGTTTTACTGTGGCTGCTGCTTCCGGGCGGACTGTATCTGCGACTGCAATGATGCCCAAAAGTTCATCGCCCTTTGCTACCCAAACAACTGTTTTTCCCTCTGCTTGCAATTGTTGGCTGATGTGAGTCAACTCCGAAGTTGCTCGCACAAAATCGGCTTTACCAATGGTAATCGTTTGATTGTTAACTTTGCCGACTATTCCGCGACCGATTTTTGCTTGTACGTCGATCGCACTTGACAACGGTAACTGTTGCTGCTGGGCGGCTTGGACAATTGCTTGGGCGATCGCGTGTTCGGAATGAGTTTCGAGGGCTGCAGCCAATTGCAGAACTTCTGTTTCAGTAGAGCCGGCTGCTGGTACAATTTTGACAACTTCAGGTTTTCCCGTGGTGAGAGTTCCGGTTTTGTCAAAGGCGATCGCCCGAACTTTACCAATTATCTCCAATTGCGCGCCGCTTTTAAACAAAATTCCCTGTTTCGCCCCGTTAGCCATACCCGAAAGCAGCGCCGGCATAATCGAAGCCATCAGCGCGCAGGGGGATGCGACTACTAGGAAAATCAGCGCCCGATAGATGGTATCTTCCCAATTCCAGTTTAAAATAAAAGGCGGCAAAATTGCCAACAACAAGCCTAAACCGACAATTAATTTAGCATAACCGCGCTCGAACTTTTCCACAAATTGCTGAGAAGGAGGCGCTTCTGTTTGTGCTTGTTGTACCAGCCGAATCACTCGCTGAATCAAACTGCTTTCGGGAGTTTTGTGAACTTCCAATTGTAGCGCGCCGGCACCGTTAATCGTACCTGCAAAGACTTCATCGCCAGCAACTTTTTCCACGGGCATCGATTCGCCCGTAATCGAGGCTTGATTGAGGGTGCTGTAGCCTTCAATAATTATCGCATCTGTAGGAATAATTTCTCCGGGCTTGACTAAAAGCCGATCGCCAATTGCCAATTTGTTGATCGCCACCAACCGTTCATCTCCATACATTATCACCCTAGCAGTATCCGCCGTCAAACTCATCAAACTGCGAATACTGCGTTCAGTCCGCTGCATCGCATAACCTTCCAGCGCGCCGCTAATAGCAAAAATTAAAATTAGCACCGCACCGTCAACAATTAAATGATATTCTTGCCGCCACAGCCCCAAACCAGCCGCGCCCAAAGCAGCAACCATCATCAACAAATCTACATCTAATTCATGTTCTTGAAAAAGCGTAGTCAAGCCTTCGCGGGTGCTGGAATAGCCGCCGATCACGTAAGCAGCGGGCAAAATTAACACCGCTAAGCCCAGCCAACCGACTTGTAGGGCGATCGAACCCAAAATTACCAGAATTCCGCACAGGGCGGCAGTCACAGCATCTGGATGTTCTTCGGCGAGGCGCGACAGGCGCGAGGTGGGGAGGGAATTGGGAGTCATGGGAAAATTTGACTTGGTAGAATGACTCCTGCATCATAAACATTGACATTAATGTCAATGTCAAGCTTTTTGTTTAAATTCCCTGCTGGTAGGGAAACGACACTGCCGTTTCCTGTATTTCGGGCGATCGCAAATCGCGATAAACTGTCGGTAAATCTGTTGACACTCCCCTGCTATCGAGGCGAGGGGATTCTTGGATCAACCAGTCGAACTTATCTCTGTTTTGTCGCCACCAGCGAGTAGAGATCGGTCTGTCCCCCAGCGTGAATTCCGGTGTGCCCCACCGTATTTAAATTGATTCCTGCACGGGCTTTCAAACCCTTTGCTAAAATATTTCTTCCAGCGTTGTGGTCGCGATCTAATATCGTTCCGCAACCGCAAATATGCGTTCGGGTTGACAAAGTTTTCTTAACAAGATTGCCACAGTTTGAGCATTCCTGAGATGTGTATTGTGGTGGAACAGCGATAACTGTTTTGCTGTACACTTTTCCAAAATACTCCAAATAATGATCAAGTTTGTGACCACGCAGCATCACTAATCGACTTAGCGAGTTTATGGTTTTTAACCATATTACGCACTTGAAGGTCTTCGTAGGCTACAAAATCGTTAGATTTCACTACGCCGGGTGTCGTCTTAATGGCGAAGTCTTTGCGCTGCCGACTAACCTTTAGGTGCTTTCTTCCTAACTTGTTGATTGCCTTTTTCCGGCTTTGGGAGCCTTTCTTTTT
>NZ_JAUBRH010000002.1:0-87855 GCF_036701775.1 Microcoleus sp. N9_A2
CGAAAAATCTTCTCTTCATCCCTTGGGTTTGTCTTGGCAATTAGAATAACTCCTTCCCCTACTTATTGAGCCGATACCAAAATTTTTAGTTTAAGCTCTTGGCTTCTGTCTCCTGACTTTTAACGCGATGGTTGTCATCCCGCAGTGACAATTCATCTACTGTACTCGCGTTTAATGTCGGTGCAGAAACCGAAAAATTATTGTTTCCAGAATCCGCTGCTATTGCTGGCAATTTGCGCCGATTTCCCCACAACACGCCGGCTGCAAAAGTCAGAGATGCGATCGCCAATCCTCCCCCGATTCCCGCCCACAAAGGCACGGGTAAATTATTAAAATTAACCTCTGTTGCTTTGGGAGTTGCCTCTTTCTTTTCCTCGCTTGTTGACGGATTGCTACCGCCTCGCAACGATTGTGCGTAAAGTTGAGGTGCGCGCTGTGTTACAATCAAATCTCCCTCGAATAAACCGCTCTTAATTTCAACTAAATCTCCGGCTGTTTGACCGAGTTCAACTTCAACCGCTTGATAAGCATCGCCATTTTTAACGTAAACTGTTTTTTTACCGCTAACATCCACTACCGCTGCGATCGGAATTGCTAAAACATTGGTAACATTTTTGTCGGTTAAAATCTCCAATTCCGCAAACTGTCCCGGCTTTAATTCGCCCTGACTATTATCTAGTTCTGCTTTGACTGGCACTACCCGCGTTTCTCCTTGCACGGATGAGCCAATTATGGTAATTTTTCCCTTGAAAGTCCGATCGCCCAAATTAGCAACTTTCACCCTGACTTCCTGGCCCTGTTTTACCTGATTCAGGTCTTTTTCGTAAATATTAGCTGTGGCAAAAACGCTGCTGTCATTTAAGAGAGTCATCAACGGTTTTTCAGCGCTTACGGACTCTCCTGGGGTGATTTCGCGATCGGCTACCGTGCCAGAAATCGGAGCGATAATAGTAACAAATCCTTTGTCATTGGCAATAGTTCCTAATTGTTGGAGCCGCGCTTGATAGGCTGCATCAGCCAAGCGAATCCGCGACTGAGCGACTTCCACGGCAGTTTTGGCGCGTTTGACTTGGTTCTCGGCTTCCAACGCTTCCCGGCGGCTCAAAGCCTTGGTAAGTTGAGCTTTTGCTTCTGCTGCTCTGCCTTGAGAATCGCGCAATTCCCGCATTGGCAGGTCTACTTCGGCTTGTTTGATTTCGGTTTCCGCTTTGATAACTTCGGGGCGGCTTTTTGCCTTCGCAACAGTGGCTTTTGCTTCGGCGAAGTGTGCTTGCGACTCTAGCATTGTACGCCGCGCGATCGCACCTGATGCAACTAACTCTCGATCGCGATCGAACTGTTCTTTAGCCACCGTTAATTCAGTTTCTGCTCGCGCTATTTCTGCTTGCGCTATTTCAACTTGACGCTGATAATTTTCTTTAGCAACTTTGACAACTGAACGCTTATTTACTAATTCTTGCTCTCGCTGGTACTGCTTAGTTACTGCTGTTAGTTGAGTTTTGGCTTGGGCGATTTCCGCTGCGGATATTTGAATTTGGCGATCGTAATTTTCTGTAGCTAGTTTCAAATCGCCTTGCGCTTGCTGCAAATCCGCCTCAGCTTCTGCTCGTTTCGAGAGAGATTCAACCCGCAACTGTCCTAATTCTGAACTAGACAAAACAGCAACCGGTTGATTTTTTGATACTTTGTCCCCAGGCTTAACTAGCAACTCTACCACTTTACCAGCAACCGGAGCAGTTACTTCTACCTTTTGGTTGGGCAAAGTTTCAATTTGTCCCGTAGTTTTGATGCCGATATCTAGTCGCTGGCGAGCCGCTGGGGAGACTTTAATTCCTAACCGTTTTGCTGTTTCGGCATCGACAGAAATAGCAGCAGGAGTTTGAGTTGTTTCGCCGCTTTGGTGAAATTCATTTCCGTGGCCAGCGTGGGCAAAAACTGCGGCGGGAGATGTGAAGAATGCAAGGGTGATAATTAACCCAGAAATTCGGCAGAGCTTTATTGGGGGCATGATTGAGTAGGGGCGAATCTGAACTCATATATCACTTTTGCAGATAAATATGAAATCAGGATGAAATCGGTTAAATAAACATTGTTTCTGTAGGGGCGGGTTCACCAACAATACCTGCCAATAATCCAATACAGTTCACTTAACACTATTTATGCCCCGGATATCCCCCTAAATCCCCCTTAAGAAGGGGGACTTTAAGAGCTTTCTTGTTCCCCCTTTTTTAAGGGGGGTTAGGGGGCATCTGTCTTAAGTGAACTGTATTGGCCAATAATCGACAATCTCAAAAACCCGCCCCCACCAAACGATCGATCACCATGTACATTTTTTGCATTTGATACAAATCAAGGTTGATTTAGGTTATCTGTGGTGTGAGTGAGGGCGGGTTTATCAAGATCATTTGTGGGAATTACATATTGTTTGTGAACCCGCCCCTACAGATTTTGGGATTAATGAATCCAACCATTTACTACTGTTTGTACCAAGCTTTGCGCCACTCTTTCATTGGCTGAATTTCTTGCTTTTGTGAAGTCAGAATCTCTTCAGATAATTTCTTCATTTCCGGCCTTTTTGACTTTTTCAAAGCATCTTCAGCCATCACCAAAGCTCCTTCGTGGTGGGGAATCATCGCATTGAGAAAACGCAAGTCAAATTGGTCGTCAGCAGCGCCTAAATCCATGCTCATCATCATGCTTTGCATTTGTTCGGGAGTCATTGCCATCATGTGACCCATTTGAGCGTGATAAGCCATTGGTGTATTGTCGGCTTTGGCATACCAAGCTTTTCGCCACTCTTTCATTTGATTGATTTCGCGGTTCTGAGCGGCAATCATCTCATTTGCTATTTTTTTCATTTCCGGGCGTTTGGATTTATTAAGTACCTCTTTCGCCATGTTTACAGCGCCTTGATGGTGTACTGTCATGCCATCAATAAATCGCAAATCGTAGTTGGCATCGGCCGGGCCTAAATCCATTGACATATTATGATTCATGCCGTGATTCATGCCACCCATGCCGCCTTGTGCCACGTCTTGCTTGTTGTTTGCTTCAGTTGCTGAGGCAACATTTGGTGCTTGAGTTTGGCTTGTAGGAGCTTTTGAACAAGCTGCAAGCAGTCCACTGGTTAAAACGGCTGTGGCGGTCAATGTCAGCGCTGCAAAGCCTGTTTTTAATGAAATTGATTTCATAGATTTTTTATCCTTAAAATTGCCATTTATATTCACATTGTCACATAGAGATGAAATTAGGATGAAATTTACAAAAATCTAAAATCTAGAATCTCAAATCTCAAATCGACTTGACTCTCCTGCTAACTGGAGACTATATAATAAAGTTAATTCATTGATTGAGCAGAGTAGTTTCTGCTGAGGTTCAAATTATGACTCTACAGCTAAAAGTTCCCAAAATGGCTTGTTCGGCTTGTGTGAATACAATAACCAAAGCAGTCCAAGCCATTGACTCAGCCGCCACTGTTGAGGCGGATGTCAAGACAAAATTGGTCACTGTTCAAACCGCTAAATCGGAAAGTGATGTTAGGGATGCGATCGCATCTGCTGGCTATCCAGTCAGTTGACAGTTGACAGTTGACAGTTGACAGTTGATAGTTGCAAGGAAATTGTCGAACTTAGGAGGGCATTTATGGACAATCTCACACTTAAATTGCGGGGCATGAGTTGTGCTTCTTGTGCTTCTTCTATTGAAGAAGCAATCCAATCTGTTCCCGGCGTAATTGAGTGCAGTGTCAATTTTGGAATGGAACAAGCAGCTATCCAATACGACTCTAAGCAAACCAACTTAGCAACAATTCAATCGGCTGTTGATGCGGCGGGATACGAAGCTTTGCCGCTGCAAGAAATGGCGGCGGCAGAGGATGATGCAGAAAAAGCCGATCGCAAATCTGAATCTCAAACCTTGCAGCGGAAACTCTGGACAGCAGGTATCATCAGCATCCTGCTAGTTGTGGGCGCTATTCCAGCGATGACCGGCTTGCACCTGCCATTTATTCCCGCGTGGCTGCACAATTATTGGCTGCAATTAGTCCTGACCTCACCCGTACAATTTTGGTGCGGGAAATCGTTTTATGTGGGAGCTTGGAAATCCCTAAAACGGCGGGTGGCGACAATGGATACCCTGATTGCCTTGGGTACGAGTGCTGCTTACTTTTATTCTGTATTTGTGACATTTTCCCCCGGTTTATTCACCGCCAAAGGTTTAAATTCTGGCGTTTACTACGAAGTTGCCGCTAGCGTTGTCGCCTTAATTTTGTTGGGGAAAACCCTAGAAAATCGCGCGAAGGGAGAGACTTCCGAAGCCATTCGCAAACTCATGGGTTTGCAAGCAAAAACTGCTCGGATAATTCGCAACGGGGAAGAGTTGGAAGTGCCGATCGCCCAAGTGGAAATTGGCGATGTCGTGCAGGTGCGGCCGGGAGAGCAAATCCCCGTAGATGGAGATGTTATTGAAGGCTCTTCCACAGTAGACGAAGCAATGGTTACGGGAGAAAGTTTGCCCGTTAAAAAGCAGCTTGGCAACGAAGTTATCGGAGCCACAATTAACAAAACTGGCAGTTTCAAGTTTCGGGCGACAAGAGTTGGCCATGAGACATTTTTAGCTCAAATTGTCAAGATGGTGCAGGACGCACAGGGGTCAAAAGCACCGATCCAAAAGTTAGCCGACCAAGTGACTGGTTGGTTTGTTCCTGTAGTAATTGCCGTCGCTTTAGCTACTTTTATTATCTGGTTTAACGCGACGGGAAACTTCACTCTAGCCACAGTGACAATGGTGGAAGTGCTGATTATTGCCTGTCCCTGTGCTTTGGGTTTGGCGACTCCGACTGCTGTGATGGTGGGAACTGGGAAAGGTGCAGAAAATGGGATTTTAATTAAAGGAGCCGAGAGTTTAGAATTGGCTCATAAAATCCAAATTATCGTGTTAGATAAAACTGGAACTCTCACAGAAGGCAAGCCGACGGTAACTGATTTTGTGACAATTAAAGGAACGGCGAACAGCAATGAGTTAAAGTTGCTGCAATTGGCGGCGTCTGTCGAGCGAAATTCCGAGCATCCTTTGGGGGAAGCTGTTGTGAGGTACGCTCAATCTCAAGAGGTTAATTTGACGGATGTTAAGGATTTTGAGGCGATCGCCGGGAGTGGTGTTCGAGGGGTTGTAGGCGGAAAGTCGATCGCCCTGGGAACCCTCCGATGGATGCAGGAAATGGGCTGCGATACTGAATATCTGGAACTGCGGGCGAGAGCTTTGGAAGTTTCGAGCAAAACGGTGGTTTGGATGGCTGTAGAGGGCAAAATTGAGGCAATTATGGGCATTGCTGATGCCCTCAAACCGTCGTCAGCGCAGGCGGTGAAAGCGCTGCAAAAACTCGGTTTGGAGGTGGCGATGCTGACTGGGGATAATCGCGCGACTGCGGAGTCGATCGCCCAATCCGTGGGCATTACTCGCGTTTTTGCCGAAGTTAGACCAGACCAAAAAGCAGCTAAAATCCAAGCGCTGCAAGGGGAAGGCAAGATTGTCGCGATGGTGGGAGACGGGATTAACGACGCGCCGGCTTTGGCCTTAGCAGATGTGGGAATTGCGATCGGTACCGGTACAGATGTGGCGATCGCAGCCAGCGACATTACCTTAATTTCAGGAGATTTGCAAGGCATAGTTACAGCAATTCAACTTTCGCGGGCCACCATGCGGAACATCCGCGAAAATCTGTTTTTTGCGTTTATTTACAACATCGCTGGAATACCGATCGCGGCGGGCATTTTGTTCCCCATGTTTGGCTGGCTGCTAAATCCAATTATCGCTGGTGCAGCAATGGCTTTCAGTTCAGTATCTGTAGTTACTAATGCTTTGCGATTGCGGAATTTTAACCCAAAATCTATTGCCTAAATTTGGAGGAATTAGAAAAATGCTACACCATCGTCAAATTTTGGGAATTCTCGCGAGTTTAGGACTTGTGATGGGAATGGCATCGGGAGTTCAAGCTTCCGAACAGTCCGTCCAGCATCCTACTTCAACGAATCAATTCCGCAGCATTGAACAGCCGTTAAGTTTAAAAATTGGCGTAACAGCAGGGGGATTGACATTAATTGGTTTAGAACTGTGGTGGTTTTTGTTCAGTAAAAAGCAAGCTAAAACCAGGTAAACTTTGCCGATGCGGTTTTTTCCAGCAAGATATCGCTAAAATTGAGGAAGCTTAAAAAATTTGGAGTGAGCTAAATGCAACTATTACACACGATGCTCCGAGTCGGCAACCTGGAAGAATCCCTCAAATTTTACACCGAGGTTCTGGGCATGAAATTGCTGCGACAAAAAGAGTATCCAGACGGTAAATTTACTCTGGCTTTTGTTGGCTACGGCGACGAATCAGACACTACTGTTTTGGAATTAACATATAACTGGGGCGTCGCAGAGTACAATTTGGGGGATGCTTACGGTCATATTGCGATCGGCGTTGACGACATTTACGGTACTTGCGAAGAAATTAAAGCCCGCAGCGGTAAAGTTATTCGGGAACCCGGCCCAATGAAGCACGGTTCAACTGTCATCGCTTTTGTGCAAGATCCAGATGGATATAAAGTGGAATTAGTTCAATTGGAAAATCCACGCGACTAGAAAAAAACCGGGTTTCTGCGATAATTTTGGCATCCATCGAAACTTGGTGAAGAAACCCGGTTTCTGACTCACGCGACTAGAAAGAAACCGGGTTTCTGCGATAATTTTGGCATCCTCATCGAGACTTGGTGAAGAAACCCGGTTTCTGACTCCCAATGGGAACCAATTATTAAAGTTTAGGGTTTCTTTTTGGGAGATTTGGGAGATGGGGGAGATTTTAAGATTTTGTCCGCGACCATTTTGTCAGCAATTAAATCGCCGATAATTCTAGCACCGTGGGAAGTAAAGTGCACGCCATCATTAGCTTTGACATATCCTCGCTTCCCGGATTTGTCAGCAACTATAGGAACAAATTTTCCGGCATTTGCAAAAGTGTCCCAAGTAGAAATAAATTCGAGTTTGGCTGAAGAATTGCTGGCATTTTTATAAATATCGTTCATAATGGGAAAAGCTTTGACATACAAAGATTTCTTAGGTATGGATTGACCGATCCAATACACTTTTCTCACGGATGACGAATCCAGTAACTTGGCATATTTTTCAACTCTTTCTTGATAAGCTTTTTGCCATTCTTTGCTCAGAACAGCCCAGGCTTTTCCTTGAAAATCTGTGATATTTTGAGGGTCATTGGCTCCGAACAAAACTATCACTACATCCGGCTGGTAATTATTAAGAATTTGGCGAGTTCTGGCATACCAGTCATAATAATCTATCCGATTTAATCCGGTCGAAACCTTGTAGTCTATTTTCGTATCGGCGATATTGTATTTTTTCTTAAGAGTGTACTGGAGTTGAATTCCTAAGTCGAACATTACGGAATCTCCAATAAATAAAAATTTGCGATAAGGTATGGTAAGTTTGGGTTTAGCTGGGGTTGGTTTTTTAGCTGGGGTTGGTTTTTTAGAATTAGCAGGCTTTGGGGGTTCAACAGCCACTTTTATTTCGGTTTTGACAGGAGGAATTTCTGGTTCTTTGGGGAGGCTATCGAAGTTAATATCTTTAATTTTGCTCCAAAAATCTTGTTCGTATTTTCGCAAACCGTTTATTTCTATATTGCCTGCGGCTTGTTTGATTTCGGGACTGGCGAAAGGAGTTGAAGCAAAGCTTTTTAGAAATAATGATAAGTTGGAAAATATTAAAGTGAGAATTACAGAAGTAACAATTAGCAAAATTTCCCGGTCTTTCATATTTCTTAGAAATTAAAGTAAATAAAAGGCGGAACGGTACTCGGCCCCAACATCAAAATAGTATACATGAGCAGCGAAACTAAGACAACCCGAAAGAAAATGTTTTTTAATGACAATACGGTTTGCAATAGTTGGGAGATGCGATCGCCCCACAAGTTCATCGCGCCGATGACTGCAATTACTAAATACAATTGCCAAAAGTTAAATTGAAAAGTTGCGACGGCAGGATGGAAAATTCCTTGAAAAAAACTCATCGCTGTTTCCCAGTTGGGAGTGCCGAAAAATACCCAGCTACAAGTAACAAAACTAAATGTTAACAACCAACTGAAAAATTTAGCAAATCTGGGAAAGGCGTAGTTTAATTTAAAGTGGATAGCTTGGGGGATATCTTTACATAAATGGTTGACAATTAATCCTAAACCGTGAATGGCTCCCCAGAAAATAAAGTTTAAACCTGCGCCGTGCCAAAATCCGCCGATCGCCATTGTCATCAGTAAATTTACGTACTTCCTCAACTTGCCGTATTTGTTGCCGCCAAAGGGAAAATAAACGTAATCCCTCAACCACTCGGAAAGACTGATGTGCCACCTTTTCCAAAATTCTTGCAAGCTGAGCGATCGGTATGGCATATTAAAGTTGGCAATGGGTTTAAAACCCAGCAAACAGGAGATGCCGTTGGCTAAATCTGAATAGCCGCTGAAATCTACGTAAATTAAACAGGAATATGAAATTGCCGCGAGGATTAAATCGATGCTGCTGTACTGCTGGGGGACTTTGAATGGCAAGTCAGTGAAGTTAAACAAAAAGCTGGCTAAAGTATATTTTTTGAATAGTCCAGACAAAATCAAAACTATAACTTCTTCAATTTGATAGTCGTATTTTCTCGGTGAATTTAGCTGCAAGTAAAATTCGCGAGCTCGCGAGATTGGCCCGGAGGCAATTTGCGGAAAGTAGGTAATGTAGGCGGCATAGTCTATAAATTTTGGACAGGGGATTTTTTGCTGGTAGCAGTCGATTAAATGAGAAATCATTCTAAAAGTGTAGAAAGACACGCCGACGGGGGCGATTATTTGCAAAACTGGAAAGTTGGCTGGAATTTGTAGCTGGTTCAATACCTCAAATAAAGAAGTTACAAAGAAGTTGCAATATTTAAAGATGCCGAGATTGGCAATGTTGAAAATTATGCCCCAGATTAAAGCAAGTTTTTTATATGTGCTGTTGCAGACAGCCCGGAGAATGATATAATTGAAAGCCGTAGCTAAAACGAGCAGCAAGAGAAAGTCAAAACTCCAAAAGGAATAAAATAATAAACTGGAAACTAACAAGACAATTTTATACAAACCGACTTGGGGTTTCACAGAGACGATCGCGCTAAAAACAATTAGGAAAAAAACTAGAAATTGGTAAGTGGGAAATAGCATAAATCTCAGCCGATAAAAAATCTTGTTTCGGGCAATATTTTTATAAGTACGGCCAGCCAACCTATCCCGAAGGGAATGGCCAGAGTCGGTCTGAACGCACCAAATTTCGGGGCGGATTGCGGACTGTAAGCTTTTGCAAGAGGTCAATTAGGTTATAACTTCCGCCTTAGTTAACCGCACTCATAAATTCATAATCCTGTTTAAAGATTATGATGGTTATGAGACGATGTATTAACTGATAACAACAGGCATCCCCTTGATTGCGAGGAACCAACGTGCAGCCAACAGACCCTAGCAAATTTACAGATCAAGCCTGGGAAGCCATTGTCAAATCCCAGGATGTAGCCCGCCGCTTTGCCAATCAGCAGCTAGAGGTTGAACATTTAGCGATCGCCATTCTCGAACAGCTTGCGACAGCAAACACCATTCTCAGCTTGGCTGGGGTAGATGTCACCCGCTTGGCCCAACTGTTAGATGCTTTTGCCAAACGACAGCCCAGAGTTGCCAACGCTGACCAACTATACCTCGGTCGCGGCTTAGAAGTGATGTTAGATGTTGCCGAGGCCACCAGAGCGACTTGGCAAGATAATTTTATCGCGGTTGAACATTTATTAATTGGCTTAGTAGAAGACGAACGAGTCGGCCGCAGGTTGCTGACAAAAGGCGACGGCCCGCCTGGCCGGCCCGGTTACGATCGCAAACCTCCAGCCGGTACGCTCGATCGACCAAAACTCGAAGAAGCCATCAAATCTTTCCGCGCCACTGCTAAAACCCAAGAAAAAAATTCCGAAACCGCGAAAAGCAGCCTCCGCAACGCTAAAGCCCAAGATCAAGATGGCGAAGCTAACTCCGACGCCCTCAGCAAATACGGCCGCGATTTGACAGAAGCCGCCAAAGCCGGCAAACTCGACCCAGTAATCGGCCGCGACGAGGAAATCCGCCGCGTGGTACAAGTTCTTTCCCGTCGGCAAAAAAACAATCCGGTGTTAATTGGCGATCCCGGAGTCGGAAAAACTGCGATCGCCGAAGGTTTAGCCCAGCGAATTGTCAACGGCGACGTACCGGAATCTTTGAAAAATCGCCAGCTATTTAGCCTCGACATGGGCAGTTTAATTGCTGGGGCAAAATTCCGGGGCGAATTTGAAGAACGATTGCGGTCTGTTCTGCGGGAAGTCATCGATTCCGACGGGCAAATTGTCCTATTTATTGACGAATTGCACACCGTTGTCGGCACCGGCGGCGGTGGCAGTTCCGGTTCGGGAATGGATGCGGGAAATTTGTTAAAACCAATGTTGGCCAGAGGCGAATTGCGCTGCATCGGCGCTACAACTCTTGATGAATTCCGCAAGAATATTGAAAAAGATCCTGCACTGGAACGCCGATTTCAACAAGTATTTGTCGGCGAGCCCAGCGTTGAAGATACTGTTTCGATTTTGCGCGGATTGAAAGACCGTTACGAACGCCACCACGGGGTAAAAATTACTGATTCGGCCCTGGTAGCTGCTGCAACTTTGTCTTTTCGCTATATTTCCGATCGATTTTTGCCGGACAAGGCGATCGACCTCGTAGATGAAGCGGCCGCCCACTTGAAAATGGAGATTACCTCTAAACCTGTGGAATTAGAAGGCATCGACCGCCGGGTGATGCAGTTGGAAATGGAAAAATTGTCGATCGAAGGGGAAGGAAAAGGTGCTCTCGCCCCTGGGCTCGGCTTCCGCGTCGAACGCATCACCTCTGAGATTGACATTTTAAAAGTCAAGCAGGAAAAATTGTCCTCTCAGTGGTTGGGCGAAAAGCAGTTGTTGGATGCAATCAATAAATTGAAAGCAGAAGAAGACCAATTGCGAGTGCAAATTGAACAAGCAGAAAGGGCTTACGATTTGAATAAAGCCGCACAGTTAAAGTACGGCAAGTTGGAAACTGCGGTGCGCGATCGCGAAGCCAAAGAAGCGGAACTTTTGAAACAGCAAGCTCAAGGTTCTTCCCTGCTGCGCGAAAAAGTTACTGAGGGCGATATTGCGGAAATTGTCGCTAAATGGACGGGCATTCCGGTTAACCGGTTGTTAGAGTCCGAACGCCAAAAATTGCTGCAATTGGAAAAACACTTGCACCAAAAAGTCATCGGTCAAGAGGAAGCTGTAACAGCCGTGGCGGCGGCAATCCGGCGCGCTAGGGCGGGGATGAAAGATCCGGGGAGACCGATCGGCTCTTTCTTGTTTATGGGCCCGACAGGCGTCGGAAAAACAGAGTTAGCGCGGGCGTTGGCGGAGTTTTTGTTTGACAGCGATGATGCGATCGTCCGCATCGATATGTCGGAATACATGGAGAAACACAGCGTTTCTCGGTTGGTAGGAGCACCCCCCGGATATGTCGGTTACGATGAAGGGGGACAACTTTCGGAAGCAGTGCGGAGACATCCTTATTCGGTAGTGCTGTTTGACGAAGTGGAAAAAGCGCACCCGGACGTATTTAACATTTTGCTGCAAGTGTTGGATGACGGCAGAATTACCGATTCTCAAGGTCGAGTGGTTGACTTTAGAAATACCGTAATTGTGATGACTAGCAATATCGGCAGCGACCACATTTTAGACGTGTTTACTAAGAAGGAAAAAACCGTCAAAAAACCTGCTAGCCGGAAGCAGGAACCGAAGGAGGTATCAATTCCCAAGACAGATTATAAAGTTGCTGATGATGGTACTGTCGAGGTGTCAGCCCAGCGAGTCGATGTTGACAGTGAAGGTAAGACGGAAAGTAAGATTGAAAGTAAGTCTGAAAACAAGTCTGACAATGAAAAATCCTTGACTCAAGAACGGGAGACAGACGAAGAGTACGACCAAATGTTAAAACGGGTGATGACTGCTTTGCGATCGCACTTTCGCCCCGAATTTCTCAATCGGGTGGACGAGATCATTTTGTTCCACACTTTGAGCAAGATCGAATTGCGACAAATCGTCACCATTCAAGTGAAGCGGATCGAGCGTTTGTTGGCCGAGCAAAAAATTACTTTGGAACTGTCGGATGCGGCGAAAAACCATATCACAGATGTCGGTTACGACCCGGTTTACGGCGCTCGTCCCTTGAAACGCGCCATCCAGCGGGAGCTGGAAAACCCGCTGGCTAACAAGATTCTGGAAAATGCGTTTGTGGAGGGCGATACAATTGCGATCGACTGTGAAAATAACACTTTGCAATTTCGCAAAAAAGACTCTCTCCCCGCGCTGATAGGTAACAGTTTGTAGTTGCCGAATAGTTAGGAACAGGCAAGATGCCTGTTCCACAAACAATCAATTTTCTTGTGGATCAGGCATCCTGCCTGTTATTAAAAATGGTGAAATATGTCAAGAATTAGACATGGTGCGGCTACCATAGGCATCCATGCTGTAGGCAGGAACGCGAACGCTGTAATCCATCTCTGTTGCTGTGATTGCTACAGCCAATTTTTCAAAAGATTCATCGTTCCAATTCCGCTCGTGGATGGGCTTTGACTGTTCCCCGAGGAAATATGCTTGAGTGCCAATTACTGAGGCCGCGACCCAACCGACGATTAAAAGAGCGATTACAATAGCCATATTTGCTTTTTCCTTAACTTTTGTTGCTTTATGTAAACTAATGTAACGAAAATTAGTAATCAACGTCAAGGTACTGTAATGTCGTGGCAACCGTCCGGCAGGTAGTAAATACCGCATTGACGGAACCGGGAGAGGGGAAGAAGGAGACAGAGCGAGAGTATGTAGGGTGGGCACTACCGCGCATCGGTAGATAGCACAGTACCCGGATTGTGAACTGTATCCGAAATAGCAAAACAGATTGTGGATTTTTAATCGTTAAGAAATTATAAGTTTTGCGTTAATAAATTACGATTAAAACTCTGCCGCTCGTATGAGGAATTGCGGCAAAATTATGAGTTATGATTTATCAGTTTGGATGGGAACTAACAAATCCCAATCACCAAATTTTAAGTACAAATTACCAATGACCAATTATCGCTACAAATCATGCCCAACTCAATGTTAAATGACGACCCGTTGTGGTTCAAAGACGCGATTATTTACGAAGTACCAGTTCGGGCTTTTGCCGACAGCAATGCAGACGGGATAGGCGACTTTAGAGGACTGACAGAAAAACTGGATTACCTGCAAAACTTGGGAGTAACAGCAATTTGGGTACTGCCATTTTTTCCCTCGCCGCTCCGAGACGACGGCTACGATACATCTCACTATACTACCGTCAACCCGATTTACGGCACATTAGAGGATTTTAAAGACCTTTTAGAAGCCGCGCACCAGCGGGGAATTCGAGTCATTATTGAGTTAATTGTCAACCACACTTCCGACCAGCACGCTTGGTTTCAGCGATCGCGCCGCGCCCCAAAAGGCAGTAACGAAAGAGATTTTTATGTCTGGAGCGACACGCCGGAAAAATATCAAGATGCTCGAATTATTTTCCAAGATTTTGAAACATCTAATTGGGCTTGGGATGCGGTAGCAAAAGCTTATTACTGGCACCGTTTTTATTCCCACCAACCTGATTTGAATTACGACAATCCGGCCGTCCGCCAAGCCATCTTAGATGTGGTAGATTTCTGGTTGGCACTGGGAGTAGACGGACTTCGCATGGATGCGGTGCCTTACCTGTACGAGCGCGAAGGTACTAACTGCGAAAACCTGCCAGAAACTCACGTATTCCTGAAGCAATTGCGGCAGCACGTAGATGAGAAATTCCCGAACCGGATGCTGCTTGCTGAGGCGAATCAGTGGCCGGAGGATGCGGTTGAATATTACGCTGCTGGCGATGAATGTCACATGAACTTTCATTTTCCGCTGATGCCGCGTTTATTTATGGCTTTGCACATGGAAGATAGCTTCCCAATTAGCGACATTCTCCAGCAAACTCCACATATTCCCAATAATTGTCAGTGGGCTTTATTTTTGCGGAATCACGATGAATTGACGCTGGAAATGGTGAGTGATGAAGACCGAGATTATATGTATCGGGTTTACGCTCAAGACACTCAGGCAAGAATTAATTTGGGTATCCGCCGCCGCTTGGCTCCGCTGATGGGAAATAACCGCCGCCGCATCGAGTTGATGAATGCTTTGCTGCTGTCTCTTCCGGGTACGCCGGTGCTTTACTACGGCGATGAAATTGGCATGGGAGACAATATCTATTTGGGCGATCGCAACGGGGTGAGAACTCCGATGCAGTGGAGTGGCGATCGCAATGCCGGTTTCAGCCGTGCTAACCCCCAGCGGCTTTACGCACCGCCAATTGTTGACCCAGAATATCACTACGAATCTATTAACGTGGACGCGCAGCGGGCGAATCCGAGTTCTCTTTGGTGGTGGATGAAACGCCTGATTGCAATTCGGCAGCGGTTCCAAGCATTCGGCCGCGGAACTTGCGAGTTTCTGTACCCGGAAAACCGCAAAGTTTTAGCTTTTGTACGCACTTATCAAGACGAACACATCCTCGTAGTGGCTAATTTGTCGCGCTTCGTGCAGACGGCAGAATTAGACCTTTCGCCCTTTAAAGGTGCTGTTCCAGAGGAGATTTTCGGCCGCACTGAGTTTCCGGCGGTTGGCGAGCATCCTTACTTTTTGAGCTTGAGCCCTCACACGTTTTACTGGTTTACTCTTAGTGCTAAACACGAAGAGTTTTCGCTGCACGGTGTTCCCACAGACTTGCCTACTTTGGCGGTGATAGGCAATTGGAAAACTGCTTTTGCTACAACTCAGTTAAGCGATATGCTGCTTAATCTTTTGCCGGGATACCTGCGGCGCAATCGCTGGTTTAGCGGTACAGACAGGACAATTCAATCATTAGAAATAAGTGAGGTTGTGCCTGTTGAATGTAAAGATAGTGCGGGGGAGGAAACTCAAGTTTACATTCTGTTTTTGCTGTTGAATTATACTGAAGGTATGCCGGAAACTTACGTTTTGCCTTTAGGTTGGGAAGAGATAAAAAGCGATGTGGACGATCGGGCGATCGCGCGCCTGCACTTCCCAGAAACCAAAAAGGAAGTCGGGGTACTATTTGATGCTGCAGGGGACAAAGGTTTTCTGAGCGCGCTGCTGGGGGCGATCGCCAATTCTCGCAGTTACAGAGGTGCTGGAGGTCAACTGGTAGGAATTGCCGACAGTTCATTCAACTCAGAACAAGATTTATCGCAGCTCGACCCTCACCTGTTCAAAAAAGAACAAAGCAATACATCCGCAGGTTACGGCGACCGCTTCGTCCTGAAAATATTGCGAAAAGTCGAGGAAGGAATCAACCCCGAATTAGAAATCGGACGCTTTTTAACAGAGCGCAACTCGATCCAACACTACGCTCCAATTGCCGGAGCATTGGAATATCACACACCAGCCAAACAAGTCCTTACAGTCGGAATCCTACAAAAATTAATCCCCGACAGCGTAGATGCTTGGTCTTATACATTAGACACACTGCGCGACTATTTCGAGCAAGTAATGACAGTAGAAGCAAAGCATTCTAGCGAGAATTTATCTACTGCCCCGGAAAATTATTTGCCGAACGCTTTGACCGGACAAACCCAGCGGCAGCCAAACTCGCTAGTAGCGGATTTATCCCTAGAAATTCCGCCATTAGCTCGCGAACTGATCGGCTCTTACTTAGCATCAGCCGAACTTTTAGGTAAGCGGACAGCCGAACTTCATCTCGCTTTAGCTTCTGACACAGAAAATCCCGCTTTTGCCCCAGAAAACTTCACCTCCTTTTACCAGCGTTCCATCTATCAACACATGAGAAACCTGGCCGGAAGAACTTTGCTGGATCTAAAAAAACGACTGTCCAAACTGCCGCCAGAAATACAAAAATCGGCGCAAAAGCTCCTCAACCGCGAAGATTTGCTCATGGAACGTTTCAAGTCTATTTTGAACTTGAGAATCACGGCCGATAGAATTCGCTGTCACGGGGACTTTCATTTCGGGCAAGTTCTTTATACAGGTAAAGACTTCGTAATTATTGATTTCGGAGGAGAACGCGATCGACCCTTAAGCGAGCGGCGGATGAAGAGGTCGCCGCTGCGAGATGTTGCGGGAATGCTGCAATCTTTGAGTTACGCTGTTACTTTGGCACTCCGCAATGAAGTAGAAAGTGGCATGATTCGCCCTGAAAATCTCCCGGAGATGCAGCAGTGGGCGAACGTTTGGCACCGCTGGGTCAGCCTCACTTTTCTTAACAGCTATTTGGTAACAGCAGCCGATGCAAGTTTCTTGCCCAAATCTATACCGGAACTACAAGTTTTGCTGGATGCTTACATTTTGGAAAAAGCGGTTGCCGAACTGGCATACGAACTCAATTACCGCTTGGATTGGGCGGAAATTCCACTGAAGCGGATTCTACAGTTGCTAAATTAATAAGGGCGGGTTTATCTATACTCGTTAGGGTGCGTGACTTTCTAGCCACTCAAGTGTCAGCGAGATGCTGGAGAGTCACGCACCTTACACCATACCCAATCTACTTTGATAACGATTTGATCGGCGAATATAATTCGCTTTTCTACAAACAAATTACGCGCCCAGCGAGGCTAGAAGAAAAAATGGTAAAAAACTGATTTCCTATTACTTAAAATAAAGAGCGGTTTGATATAAAACTTGTTCTTGATGAGTTAACAAAGTGCAGTCAGAAAGCGGGTAAGCCACACAAGTAACAGCATAGCCAGCTTGCAATTCTGACGGCTTCAAAAACTTTTGTTCGCTTTGATCGATTTCACCGCTCAGCAGTTTGACAACGCAAGCAGAACACTCTCCTTGCTTGCATCCATTCGGCAAGCGGATGCCGGCATCTTCTGCCATATCTAAGATATACTGGTCGTCTGGTACTGCGATCGTGCGATCGAGCGCGAGATCCTCATTCACCAACCGAACTTGATAAACAGCCATTTTTTTCTTATTCCTCGCTAAAGGGCGGGTTTACGATGCTTTTAGTCCTAGCAAATATTTCGGGTAAAACCCGCCCTTACAACTAGAAAGGGCGGATTTATATCGTGTATATCTAGACAAGTGCTTCTTGATAATCGAGATTTTCATCTAGATAAATAGCCCGAATATCCTCCGGCAAGTTGGATTCTAAACTTTGATATCCTTTTTGCAGCAAAGCCTTTACCTGAGCGGGGGAAATAGCTTCGCCTTCTGCTTGCAAATAAGCTGCAATTCTAGTTTCGCTCCAGCGGAAAGTCTGAGCCATCAGCACCACTAAACGCGGCAGCGGCGCTAACAATTCCAAGGCTTGTTTGACGTAACACCACAGGGGAGGCGGAGCCGATTGCAAAGAGTAGTGAATCGACTCAACAGGGGGCAATTCAGCTTGATTTATGCAGACAGCGGTGACATTAATCAGCCAGTTTTGGAGACTGAGATTTCCGCCATCAGACTCTTGGATCTCGCGGCGCAAGTCGAGGCCTCGCAGTTCGTGATAGATGTGCAGCCAAGTGTGGGCGAACAGGTAATCGCCTTGTACGGGCGATCGCACCGAATGGCGAATCAGGGAGTGTACAATTTGAGCGTAGCGGCAAAAAATTGCAGTGAAGAACCTACCCTGATCGGGATGGTTTTGGAACAGGGTCAATAATTCCTGATCGCTGTGATGGAACAGGGATTTAACCACAGGATGGTTGAGTTCTGAAAAAACAGGTGTTTGCACAATTGTTCTGGAAAGGTTTTGGGAATAAATGCTGGTGCAGCATGATTCTACACTACGATCTACAGTTCATGCAACTGCTTAAAACTTGTTGATATTTACGTCAAATTAATTATATAATAGAGTTGTAGGCGATGCTGCATCAATCTAAATTGATACATATAAACTTTATGTATCCACCGCACATCAAAAGATAATTTATTGTTTCAAGGGTAAGATTCTTGTATGTCTAGCATTAATACTGGTATCGAATGGTGCGATCGCACATGGAATCCCACAACTGGCTGCGATAAAGTCAGTCCCGGCTGCACTCATTGTTATGCAGAAGCATTAACAAAGCGTTTCCATACTAATTTTCCTAATGGGTTTACTTTTCAAGAACACCCCAAGCGTTTGAACGAACCTAGAGGTTGGCGAAAGCCCAGTCGTATCTTTGTTAATTCAATGAGCGATTTGTTCCATGAAGATATTTCTCTTGATTTTTTGAAACAAGTCTTTGATGTAATGCGTGAAACTCCTCACCACATTTATCAAATCCTTACCAAGCGAGATAAACGTTTAGTAGAGTTAGCCCCTCAACTTGAATGGTCTGATAATATTTGGATGGGAGTTTCTGTTGAAAATCAAAACTACGTTAACAGGATTGACTGTTTGCGACAAGTACCTGCAAAAGTCAGATTCCTATCATGCGAACCGCTTTTAGGTGCTTTGGAGCTTGATTTAAAAGGCATTCATTGGGTAATAGTTGGCGGAGAATCTGGACAAAAACACCGTCCGATGCAGGTAGAATGGGCGCAAAGTATTAGGGATCAGTGTCAGGAGGCTGGAGTCGCGTTTTTCTTCAAGCAATGGGGAGGTAGAACACCTAAAGCTGCTGGGAGACTTCTCGATGATAAAATTTGGGATGAGATGCCAAAAGCTGAGAATAAACAGAGACAAAAATTGCTTAGATGATCGAAGATGAATAAATGCTAGTAACAGAGGAGCAATTATTACAACTAAAATTTAATAATCATATTATTCTACTATCTTTAACAAACTATTTAGTGTGTAAGGCTTTTTGGAACCAGGTTTTTGTATCTCTAACATCCCTTCTTGATACAGTGAACCTAGAATATCGTTGTAATACTGAGTTCTTTTTAAACAACCCAAATCATTCAATTTTAAAATAATATGAGTAATTACATCTTCAAAAGATTTCCATTCTGATTTGAATTCACGCAAAATTTGGATAGATTGTGTTTTAATTATAGCGATGCGTCTTTTCTGTTCTGCTTCCCATTCTTTATCAAGAAATTTTTCAATTCCTTGATAATTATCTTGAAAAAATAAGAGTTTATCTTCGTCACAAACAAAATCGTTCAGAAAAGAACCAAATGCTTTTTCTGGATGATTGCTGCCAACTACAATACTGTATTGAGGTCTGACATCATTATAAGTCTCCTTAATTTCAAAGCTAGTTACACCTCTAAAACCGCCTTCTTTTCTCATTCTTTCTTTGAAGTATTCCAGCGCCCACCTTTCAAATTTTTGAGGCTCACTTTTTAGTTCCAGCCACTTTGGTTTCCAATCTATATCAGAATTAACACCTAGAAGTTTTGTCAAATTTTTTATATAAGTCTCGGCAGTTTGTTGTTCTTTAGAATTAGCATAGGTAGTTTTGTACTGCCCAGCATTACGAGCTACGTGTATATTGTGAAAAAGTAAAAACAGTTCGCCCTTATACTGGCTGACATAGTTTCCTATTTCGCATATATTATCGAAACTCATTCCTTTAACAGCAAAGGTATCAAGAAAAAATAATGTAGGATAGTTTTGCAAGTCTTTCATTAGCTCAGGCAAAGCAACTTCAAATGTTTGTGGATTATAGATTTTATATGACAATTTTTCTGCTAAACGTTCACAATGCTCATGAAGCTTTCTATTGAAATTACGATTAGATTCTATAAATAAACATCTTAAGTTTACACGATTTTCTTGCCTGAAGAGTTTCGCACATTTGAGAGCTATTAATGGTGAACCATCAGTATTTTCAAATTCATGTTTATATTTCGACCAAAAATTTGAATTATTTACAAAGTCTTCAATTCCTATTCCTTCTGTATATTTTCCTACTCCTGCGAACCCATCGACATAATTTAGATGCTCTGATTGATAAGCTTTTTGACCACCAAGATTGTAACAAAAACACTGAATATACCTTAGCATTATCCGATGCTTAGATGCTGACCATAACCGTTTTCGAGTAAAGTAATTTTCTGACTCATTTGAATTTTGTGGAAATAGAGGTAGAGATAGTTGATCGCCTTCCATTTTTTACACCAGTGCTATTATAAATTGTATTTGTAATTTATTTTCTAAATAGAGCGTAGCATAAAAAAGAAATCTGTTTACATTAAAAAATGTAATCCTATTTTAATTTTCCCTGCAACCACCATAACCTCCACCACCCGGAGTCTCAATGACAAACACATCCCCCGATCGCATTTCCACACTCGCCGTACTTCCCAACTCCTCAACATTTCCATCAAATCTCTCAACATAATTCCGCCCAACTTTCCCCGCCTCACCCCCGTGCAAACCGCAGGGAGAAATCACCCGCCGCCCCGATAAAATTCCCGCCGTCATCGCCTCCAAAAACCGCACTCGCCGCACCACTCCATTACCCCCGCGATGACATCCATTCCCGCCGCTATTAGCCCGGATTGCAAAACTTTCTAACAACACCGGAAACCGCCATTCTAATACTTCTGGATCGGTTAAACGCGAATTAGTCATGTGAGTTTGCACCGCATCAGTACCGTCAAAACTTGCACCAGCACCCGAACCGCCACAAATTGTTTCATAATATTGATAGCGCTTATTTCCAAAGGTGAAATTATTCATAGTGCCCTGGGAAGATGCGATCGCCCCCAGTGCACAATACAAAGCATCCGTGATATTCTGCGACGTTTCCACATTTCCCGCCACCACCGCCGCCGGATAGCGCGGATTCAGCATACAGCCTGCAGGATTAATGATTTCCAGAGGTTTCAAACAGCCCGCATTCAGAGGAATATCGTCATCTACCAAGGTGCGAAAAACATACAACACAGCCGCTTTACACACCGCAGCGGGAGCATTAAAATTATTAAATTGCTGAGAAGATGTGCCAGTAAAATCTATTTTCGCACTGCGCGCCGACTTGTTAATTGTAATAGCTACTTGAATTTTTCCGCCACTATCCATCGGATAAGTAAACTCGCCATCTTTCAAAACCTCAATTACGCGCCGCACCGATTCTTCAGCATTATCTTGCACGAAGCCCATATAAGCTTGTACCGTTTCTAAGCCGTAATGTTCAACCATCTTTAGAAGTTCTGCTACACCGCGATTATTTGCAGCAACTTGAGCTTGCAAATCGGCGATGTTTTGGGCGGGATTGCGAACAGGAAAATCTCCCGCTGTGAGAATTTCTAGTAATTCTGACTCTCGAAAATTTCCCTCGCTTACTAGCTGTAAATTGTCCAGCAATACGCCTTCTTCAGTTACTATCTTACTATTCGGAGGCATAGAACCGGGAGTGATGCCGCCGATGTCTGCGTGGTGTCCCCGCGACGCCACATAAAACAAAGGAAGGGAGTAAGAATTGTCAAATACTGGAGTAATTACGGTGATATCTGGTAAATGAGTGCCGCCATTATAAGGATTATTAGAAACATAAACATCCCCAGGCTTAATTGTATGAATTTGTGCTAAAATTAAAGCTTCTACGCTTTCGCTCATTGACCCTAGATGCACGGGAATGTGCGGCGCGTTGGCAACTAATTGCCCGTTTTTGTCGAAGATTGCACAGGAAAAGTCGAGGCGTTCTTTGATGTTGACTGAGGAACTTGTGTTTTGTAATGTAACGCCCATTTGTTCGGCGATCGCCCGAAATAAGTTATTAAAAATTTCCAGCAAAACTGGATCTGATTTAACCGCAGATGAATGGGTGTTAACGCGGATGCGATCTGCGTCTATCTCCGTGGATCTGCGGTTCAAAATTAAGTCATTATTTTGGGTAATTTTGCCTTTCCAACCGGATTCTATGATATTAGTTCCAGTTGCTTCGACAATCATCGCCGGGCCGGTAATGCAGTCGCCCGATCGCAAATCTTCCCTCCGATAAACAGGCGTTTCCCGCCACTCGCCAGCAACATACATTTGCACGGTAGAGATTGGCTGCTGGGCGATCAATTCCGCATCACGAGAATTAGCAACTATCGATTCATCCGGCACATTCATGGTTTCTACAACTTCCAGCGAAACCGCTTCGACAATCAGCGATTTTTCCGGCATAATAAAACTGTATCGCTGTCGGTGTAATGCTTCAAACTCAGCCTGCATCTCCTCAAGATGTCCCGCAAAATTCACCATCAAAACCGAATCACTTCCCTGATATTTTAGATGAAGCTTCCTCACAACCAAAACCTCTTTCTCTCCCTCTGCGCCCTCTGCGCCTCTGCGGTTCAATTCCCTCTTTCCCTCCGCCTCCAATTGCGCTAAAATATCCTGTAAATCACCAATTAATTCACCAGTTAATAATTCCTCGATCGCCCTTTCGCGAATAGCCCGCACATCAGCCAAACCCATACCGTAGGCGGATAACACCCCCGCATAGGGGTGAATAAACACCCGTTTCATGCCCAAACAATCGGCGATCGCACAAGCGTGTTGGCCGCCCGCGCCGCCGAAACAGCACAAGGTATACTCAGAAACATCATAACCGCGCTGAAGCGAGATTTTTTTCACCGCATTAGCCATCTTTTCCACGGCGATCGCCAAAAAACCCTCCGCCACCTGTTCCGGTGTCTTCTCGCCCCCAATTTGACCCGCTAACTGCACGAATTTTTGCTTGACTACCTCAGTGGCGATCGGCAAATCTCCATCCAATCCAAACACCTTCGGGAAAAAATCCGGTTGAATTTTCCCCAACATCACATTACAATCAGTCACCGTCAAAGGGCCGCCTTTGCGATAGCAAGCAGGCCCAGGATTCGCCCCCGCAGACTCAGGCCCGACGCGGTAGCGCGCCCCGTCAAAAAATACAATTGAACCGCCACCGGCTGCTACAGTATGAATTGCCATCACGGGCGATCGCAATCTCACCCCGGCAATTTCCGTCTCAAATTCGCGTTCATATTCCCCGTTAAAATGGGCGACATCTGTCGAAGTTCCGCCCATATCAAAGGTAATAATTTTATCGAAACCTGCTTTTTTGCTGGTTTGAACTGCACCGACAATTCCTCCAGCAGGCCCGGATAAAATACTGTTTTTTCCTTGAAATTGTGCCGCGTCCACTAAGCCGCCATTCGATTGCATAAACATTAATTTGGGTGGCGGGCACGGGGAGGGCGGGCACGGGGGCACCGCCCCTACAGGAGATAATTGACTGGTTACTTGTTCGACATAACGCCGTAAAATCGGAGATAAATAAGCATCGACAACCGCAGTATCTCCCCGCGAAACTAATTTCATCAGCGGGCTAACTTCGTGAGATACTGAAATTTGAGTAAAGCCAATTTCTTTCGCTATTTTAGCAACTTGTTTTTCGTGTTCCGAGTAGCGGTAGCCGTGCATGAATACGATCGCACAACTGCGAATTCCCTCATCGTAGGCTTGCTGCAAACACGGGATGAATTCAGGATTCACACCACTTAACTCCTCACCTTGAGCGCTGTAGCGTTCGGCAACTTCAATAACTCGATCGTACAGCATCTGGGGCAAAACAATGTGACGCGCGAAAATATTCGGGCGGTTTTGATAGCCAATTCTCAGCGCATCGCCGAAACCTTTAGTAATTAACAGAATTGTGCGATCGCCCTTTCGTTCCAGCAAAGCATTTGTCGCTACCGTCGTCCCCATTTTAATCGCTTCAATTTCGGCGGCGGGTATAGCTGCGTCGGCGGGAATTCTCAAAATATCGCGAATTCCTTGGACTGCCGCGTCGGTGTAGCGTTCTGGGTTTTCCGACAGCAGCTTGTGAATGACTAATTTACCGTCGGGGCTGTTGGCGACAATATCGGTAAAAGTACCGCCGCGATCGATCCAGAATTGCCAGCGAGTGCGATCGTCAAAAACAGCATTCATATCATTATCCATCATAAATGTTAATCAGCCTTTTATGGGCGGGCAGGATGCCCAACCCCTACTCCCCACAATACAATTTATCTCTTGTGGAACAGGCATCTTGCCTGTTCTCGATCATAAATGTTAATCAGCCTTTTATGGGCGGGCAGGATGCCCAACCCCTACTCCCCACAATACAATTTATCTCTTGTGGAACAGGCATCTTGCCTGTTCTCGATCGAGGTACAAAATGTCAGTTAAAATAAAATTCCTATAAATGTCGAATAGCCTCAACCAATCCCTGACAAACACCAGCCAGAAAATCCAAATCCAAAGTCTCAATCCTATCACTTTCTCGATGATAATGCGGATTTCGCATATTAGCAGTATCAGTCACCATAATAGCCGGATAACCATTATCCCAAAAAGGAACATGATCGCTGCGACGAGTATCGGGGACAATTAAACCTCGATTCGGCACTGGTAGCCACTCGCAGGGCTGACCAGATTTGCGAATTTTGCCACTCAAATTAATCAAATCGGGAACCGTCCGCAAAGTGCCAATTAAAGCAATAAAATTGCCACTATTTGGATAAAAATATTTCAAGCCAGCGGGATAGCTTTGAGAATTAGGATTGTGGTTGCAATAACCCAACATTTCCAAAGAAATCATTAACCGGATTGACTTTTGCGGTTGATTGTATTTAGCTGCATGATGACTGCTTCCCAAATAACCGTATTCTTCCATATCGAAGGCGACTAATTGCACTGGATATTTGAGCGGCCCAGATGCGATATCCCTTGCAAGTTCCAGCAAAACAGCAACACCAGTAGCATTATCATCAGCCCCAGGCGTACCGGGTACAGAATCGTAATGAGCACCAATTACGATCGGCAAATTTTCTTGCTTCCCCCCCTTACCAAGGGTCGATCCTTCTTGCTTCCCCCCCTTACCAAGGGGGGGACTGAGGGGGGGTAAATCCAAGATAAAATTGTGATGAATTCGCCCGCGCACTGCAAAATCGTCGATTTCTACAGTGCCCCACTGTGCCAACTGTTCGCGGATGTATTGCTGAGCATAAAAATGCCCTTCGGATGCGAGGTATGGGTTGCGATCGCGTACAATTTGAATCAGATGGCTGTGCAAGCGTTCTTTGAGATTCATGCGATCGGAGATACAATGAGTACACTAAGATTATATGGGATTGAATTATGATTGGAGAAGTCAGAATCGAAAATTATAAGTCCATTCAAAAGCTGAAGCTAGAATTAGGACGAGTAACTGTATTGATCGGTGAAAATGGCTGCGGCAAGAGCAATATCCTAGAGGCGATCGCCCTTGCTTCTGCTGCGGCTGATGACAAGCTGGATAACGAGTTTTTAGCTTCTCGGGGCATCAGAGTTACAGAACCTCAATTGATGCGATCGGCTTTTGAAAAGGAAAATTTAGATAAAGATATCAGCATTGAAATTAGAGGAAATAATGACACAATAAAAATAAGGTTTATTTTAAATAACGATAATACACCCTATGCTCGATGGATAAATCATTTTTACTATGGGATTTCAGAAGAAGAACGGAATTTAGAAAGAGCCTATAGGCCGCTTGCTGCTTGGGAATATAATAGTTTTTTAGACAGCCGAGATCGACAATATCAATTTATCCGCAAAACAAATATCAAAACACTTAAAATACAGGAATTTATCATTTACTCTCCTGAAAATATCGCCTTACGTACTTTTGAAAAAGAAGGGCAAATTCAACCATTAGGGATTAATGGAGAAGGCTTGTTTAAACTATTAAAAGTTTTGAATTCAGATAACCAGGAGCAGCTTAATGAAATCAATAAAAAACTGCAATTGATAGATTGGTTTCAAGATTTTGAAGCTCCTCCCAATTTATCAAGTATTCAAAACTCTCTCCAAATTAAAGATAGATACTTATATCCTGATTTAACTTACTTTGACCAAAGAAGCTCTAATGAAGGCTTTTTATTTTTGCTTTTTTACTTCACTTTATTTATTAGCGCTCTCACTCCTAAATTTTTTGCAATAGATAACATTGATGCTTCTCTCAACCCCAGATTGTGTCGCAGATTAATGCAAGAATTAGTCGAATTAGCAAAAAAACACGACAAACAAGTTATATTCACAACCCACAACCCGGCTGTTTTGGACGGTTTAGATTTAGATGATGAGGAACAGCGGCTGTTTGTCATTTATCGAAACCAATTAGGACATACCAAAGCCCGACGCATTCTCAAACCTGAACCTCTCGAAGGACAGGAACCTGTCAAACTATCCGAGGCTTTTTTGAGGGGCTATATCGGAGGACTTCCTAAGAATTTTTAATATGACTAATTTCGGATTAATTACTGAGGGATTGACTGACCAGATTGTGATTGAAAGTATTTTAGCAGGATATTTCAATAACCCCGATCTAGATATTAGACCGCTTCAACCAGAAAGAGATAAAGATGATGATAATAAATCTCATAATTATGGAGGCTGGAGTCAAGTTATTGCTTACTGCGAGTCAACAGATTTTAAGGAAGCATTTCAATTTATCGAATATATCATTATCCAAATAGATACTGATGTTTCAGAAGATTATAATATCCCCAAGCAAGATGAAAATGGTGAGTTAACTCCTCAGCAGTTGATTGAAAAAGTCATCGATAAGTTTAAAGGTTTGATAGGGGAAGATTTTTACAGAAAATACGAACAGCGGATCGTATTTGCCATATCCGTACATTCTATTGAGTGCTGGTTGCTGCCGCTGTACTATACAGATAAGAGAAAATCTAAGTTGATAAATTGTTTGGATACATTAAACCAGCAGCTTAGTAGAAAAGATAGTTTTACAATCGATCGCAATGCTAAAAATCCTGACTACTATCGACAAATAGCCCGCAAATACTGCAAGCAGAAGGTTTTAATAGCCAGTTACCCAGACAATCCGAGTTTCAAAGTCTTTATAGAAGAACTTGAAAACAGAAATATTGCTGTAGAACCAGAGGACGATTTTTAATGTAAATTAAGCTGTTTTGCGGGACACATTTAATTGCCTTGAGAATGCAATCTAAATCTAAACTTCCGACTCCAACTCTGTAGCTCGTAATTTCACGGGAAATTCAACTTTCTTCAACTCAGACGACTCTAATAACTGCACTTTCTCCTCAGAATTAGCTTCACCATGCCGCACTTTTCCCAATTTTTCCGCCAAAGTATCCCGCTGGTTGATCAGATAAATACTCACCAACGTCAGCCCAACTCCCATCGATTGCAGCGGATTCAACACTTCGCCCAAGAACAAATTGCCGAACAGCAAAGCAAATACAGGCGTAAGAAAGGTAAGAGAACTTAAACTGGTTAGACTGCCACTCGAAGCAAAATAAAAGAATAAACCGTAGGCGATCGCACTTCCGAACACGGTAGAATAACCTAACGCCATCCAGCCCGAAAAATCGATATTCACAAACTGTTCAGACTCAGTTGCAGCCGAAAGTGCTAACAGCGGCAAACCGCCCAAAATCATGTGCCAGCCCGTCGCCACCACCGGGTCAACATAGCGACAAACCCAGCGCACCAAAACCGTACCCACAGCCATCGACAAAGCCGCCAACAGCATCAACCATTCCCCACCCTCAAAGAACTGTTCCATACCCCCAGAAACCTGCGCGCTTTCAGGATGAAACAGCCCCAAAATCCAGCCATCAGGCAAACCAATTAAACTAATCCCAACTACGCCGATTGCTAGTCCCAACCAGCCCCAAAATCCAATTTTTTCTTGAAACAGCCACAAACACAAAATCGCCACAGCTAGCGGTTGAGAATCAATCATCACCGAACCCAAACCCGCATCGGTTCTCGCCAAACCTTCGGCTAAAAAGCCTTGAAACAAAGTACCGTCAACCAAAGCAAACAACGAAATCCACAGCCAAGCTTTCCAACCCTGCGGTTGCTGTTTTCCCATCAATGCCGCCGCCAGCAACACCAACACGCCCGCAGGTAATAAACGCACGACAGCCACAAACAGCGGTGTCGTGTGTGGCATCACCCCTTTCATCGCTACCATCGCGGTTCCCCACAGGAAAAACGGCGCGATTAGCAACAGCGGCGCAAAGGGCAGTTTAGAATCGGTAATTTTTAGCTGCATGGCGGGACTCCAAATAATTTATGAGAGTGGCTCTCACGGGAATGATGTAGATTTGTTAAGCAATTTTTACAATTATAGATCGAAGGTGGGTTAAGTGCGATCGAACTTAACGCCACACCTTTGATCCGGCAGGGAATTAATTCCCTGCCTCAAAGCGAAAGTCCTCTAAAAGAGGACTGCAGAACTCACTCATCAGTCCTCTTTTAGAGGACTTTTGCTATTAGCCAGGGGTTTGAACCCCTGGCGGACTGCGGGCTGAACGCGCTTGTTGGCACCCCTGCCCCCGTGCGGGCCCGACGAATACCTTCAGATGAGTCACACTAGAAGTTAGCTACAAAATTCCACATTGCCTGTAAACTGCCCATGATTTGGCCATTCAAGCCCCGCTACCGCAAACAAATCGCCCGCATCGAAGTCACCGGAGCCATCGCCGGAGAAACCCGCAAACGAGTTCTCGAAGCTCTCAAAACCGTTGAAGAACGCAAATTTCCCGCCTTGCTGCTGCGGATAGACAGCCCCGGCGGCACAGTCGGGGATTCCCAGGAAATTTACAGCGCGCTCAAGCGTTTGCAAGAAAAAATCAAAATAGTCGCCAGTTTCGGCAATATTTCAGCTTCTGGCGGAGTCTATATCGGCATGGGAGCTCACCATATCGTTTCCAATCCGGGTACAATTACCGGCAGCATTGGCGTGATTATCCGGGGTAACAACCTAGAAGGGCTGTTAGAAAAAGTCGGCGTTTCTTTTCAGGTGATTAAATCGGGGCCGTATAAAGATATCTTGGCATTCGATCGACAATTGACCGAGCCAGAACAGCAAATTCTCCAAGACTTAATCGACACCACCTACCAGCAATTCGTCGAAACCGTCGCCGAAGCCCGGAAACTCCCAGTTGAAAAAGTCAAAACCTTTGCCGACGGTCGCATTTTTAGCGGTCAGCAAGCGTTAGAATTGGGTGTAGTCGATCGACTAGGAACAGAAGAGGACGCTCGCCGCTGGACAGCCGAACTCGCAGGCCTAGACCCCGAAAAAACCGAATGCTGCACCCTAGAAAAACAAAAACCTTTCCTAAATCGCGTCTTGGGGAGTAGTCTGGATACATCCGGGCTTTCAGCTTACAAAAACTTGCTGGAATTCGAGCTTTCTACTAGCGGTTTACCGCTGTGGCTGTATCGCCCGTGATTAAATAGTCAGTTGGCAGTTGGCGGTTGGCAGTAGTCAGTAGTCAGTTGGCAGTTGGCAGTAGTCAGTTGGCAGTTGGCAGTGGTAATTGGTAATTGGTAATTGCAACTAACAACTAACAACTAACAACTAACAACCAACAACTAACAACTAACAACTGACAACTGACAACTAGCAACTGACAACTGACAAAAAAATGGAGAATATTTGCGTGGAATGGCAAGTGCGGGCGATTCGCGGGGCAACAACTGCCAGCGAGAATTCGGTAGAAGCAATTCGAGAATCGGTGAGAGAATTGTTAGATGAATTAGAAACAAGAAATAATTTAGAGCCGGAATTAATGATTAGTGCTACGTTTTCAGTCACCCGCGATTTGGATGCTATCTTTCCGGCTGCGATCGCCCGCGAACGTCCCCGCTGGTGCAATGTTCCTTTGTTGGATGTCCAACAAATGCACGTTAAGGGTTCTTTAGAACGCTGCATCCGCTTTTTAATTCACATCAATTGGCCGGCACATACCGAAATTTATCATCCTTATTTGCGCGGAGCTCAAAATTTGCGCCCCGATTGGAATTTAGCCGTCGCGCTTGCCGCAGAAAAATAAGAAAATCACTTTTTGATTGATTCAAGAGTTAACCCACCAGCAACGGTGGGTTTATTTTTAACTGAGTTAGCCCACTTTTAAGAAATGGGAAACGATACAGACGCTCTTCCGTTTCTCTACAAACTATCCTCTATAAACTTTATAAAAATTAACCCAGAAAAAATAAAATCGACTCAATTTTATGGTAAAATTAGTGTTTAAAATTAGTAATTAAGTCATTAAATAACCATGATAGCTGAACTTATGGTACAACCTTCCTACTGGATTGATAGTGACATATCAATTCAGAAAGTCAGAAATCTTTGCTTATTCAAATTTACCGAAAATCTGCAAGCTAGATTGGAAGAACTGGCCGAGGGAAAAAAGGCTAATGTTTTAAATTCAGAAGAGGTTGTAGAACTAGCAAGCTTACTAGAACTGGATCGGATTTTTACCTTAATTAACGCTAAAGTTATAGCAGCCTCATGTCCATAAACCGTGCTACTCGAAATTTAGTAAGAAGTAGGGCTAGTTTTTTTTGTGAATATTGCCATTCTGCCGAATAAAGTAGCTCTACTTTATTTACGATAGATCATATTTTACCTCGATCAATTGGTGGTAGTGATGAACTCGAAAACTTAGCTTTAGCTTGTCATCGCTGTAATAATAATCGCTATAACTTTATTACTGGTACTGATCCAGCAACTGAACAGGAAGTAACTTTATTTAATCCATGTCAACAGCAATGGTTCGATCATTTTATCTAGTCTGTAGATGGTTTAGAAATAATCGGTATTACTCCAACAGGTAGGGGGACTTGCGATCGATTAGACCTTAACGATCGATATCATAATGAAAGAGCGATTATCAAAGCTCGTCGTTTATGGATTAGTGCAGGGTGGCATCCTCCTAAGCGCGATCCTCGCCAAAATTCATAAGATAGATCTTATATCCATAGCGTATTGCGCCATAGTAAGCGGTAGGGTGCGTCAGAAACATTAATTCTCAATCATTACTCCTAATCTAATTCGCTCCGCACCATCTATTCCAGAGGTGCGTCAGTTGTGAGATTGTGAGGAAAGTCACAAAAATTTCCTTCTTCCCTCTTCCTTCTTCCCTCTTCCTTCTTCCCTGTTCCTTCGCAAAAAAAACCGGCTTCTCCAAGAAACCGGATTTTTTGTCAATCATTAGCCTTCTTGTGATGCAGCCTAATCCCTAAAAAGATGTCATATATAAAACTCCAAAAATCCTTTTTACCTTCCAATATTCCCAGACTTTGAGGAGAACCCTTTTCATCTAATAGCGGCTTCACAGCTTCGTAAGCTGGCTGGTAATTGTACCAAGGAATTGAAGGCCACAAATGATGAATCAGGTGATAGTTCTGCCCCAAAATTAAAATATTCAGAATGGGACTTGGATATACTCTGGCATTTTTCCAGCGATCGCGCTCGTGAAACGGACGGTGCGGCAAATAATCAAAAAATAAGCCCAAGGCTAATCCTACCACCAAAGCAGGAGAAAACCAGAAATTCAGCACGTAACCCAAATGGTCGTATTGAATTGAGATATAAACCACTCCAATTACAAACAAGCGGCTGAAAAACCATTCCCAAAGTTCGTATTTCCGCCACAGTTTGCGCTTAAAGAAGAAAATCTCGTGGTAAAAAAACCTCGCAGCAATTAACCACAAAGGCCCGCCAGTAGAAACATAATGGTCTGGATCGTTTTCTGGGTCGTTGACGTGGGCGTGATGCTGCATATGTACCCGCGTAAACACCGGGAAAGCAAAACCCAACATCAGCGCGCTACCGTGTCCCAAAATAGCATTAACTGTGCGATCGCGATGGGCTGCATTATGAGACGCATCGTGAATCACAGTTCCGGCCATGTGCAAAGCCAACACGTTCAGCGAAAAACAGCACCACTGTGGCCATCCCCAACACCAGAAACCCAAGTTAGAAATCACGAGAATCGCTAATGCACTCAAAAACAGCAGCAGCGTCGGATTAAAGTCACCGGGAGGACTCAGAAACTCTTTCGGCACTGTCAGCGGCCGTCCTGCCTCCGACATCTTTGTTAAGACTCCTTAATATTTCACACTTGCGTAGTATAAGATACAAGCCAGACAATAGTAAAGTTTTGTCAGGAACCTCAGCCTAAAGCCATGAAACAACAGAGTGCGATCGCCAGAAACTAGCCTCTGCACAAACAGCAAAGTGTTGCTGTTGTGCAAGGATACCAGTGCTAGATTAGCCAAAAGAGCTCAGCAGACCAAATAAAATCAATGGGTATGTCTGTATTTATGTCAAGCCTGAGAGCAGAAAAATTTGCAAAAAAGGGCGCTCCCCAAGAAAAGATTACCGATGGGTAAAAAGTCAGATATTCTATATATTGTTCAATACCTGCTGTTTTGACGACAATCAAAATTTTTAAGACTTGAGACTAGCGTCATTGCTTGTAGTGCAAAAATGAAACGTTAGCCGAAATTTAAACAAGAAATCCACCTGCCTCCCCAGAACACCGCTGATGCAATTGCCAAAAGCCCTACGCCGGACTAAAATCGTCGCCACCATTGGCCCAGCAACTTCGGACCCACAAGTGCTGCGCCAGCTCATTGAAGCCGGTGCCACAACTTTGCGACTCAACTTTTCCCACGGAACAGAAGAAGACCACCAGCGCAGCATTCGCTTAATCCGGCAAACATCCTTTGAACTCAACCAGCCGGTTGCCATCCTCCAAGACCTCCAAGGCCCGAAAATTCGTTTAGGGCGCTTTGAGACAGGCTCTATAGTTGTCAAAAACGGCGATCCTTTCATTCTCACCAGTCGCCAAGTTCCCGGCACCGAGCTCATTTCTTCCGTCACCTACGACCCACTAGCAGACGAAGTTCCAGAGGGAGCAGTGATTCTGCTCGACGACGGGAAAGTGGAAATGCGGGTCGAAAAAGTAGACCGCAGTTCGCGGGAATTGTACTGCCGCGTGGTAGTCGGCGGGCCGCTTTCCAACAACAAAGGCGTGAATTTTCCGGGAGTTTACCTGTCAATTAAGGCGCTGACTGACAAAGACCGCAAAGATTTAATGTTCGGGCTCGACCAAGGTGTCGATTGGGTGGCCCTGAGCTTTGTGCGGAATCCCCAGGATATGCTCGAAATTAAAGAGCTGATAGCCAGTGCGGGCAAGCAAGTACCGGTGATTGCTAAGATCGAAAAGCACGAGGCGATCGAACAAATGGAAGCAATCCTGGCCCTGTGCAACGGCGTGATGGTCGCCCGCGGCGATTTGGGAGTGGAACTGCCCGCCGAAGATGTGCCGATTTTGCAAAAGCGCTTGATTGCTACTTCTAACCGCATGGGGATTCCCGTAATTACCGCTACCCAGATGCTCGACAGCATGGTAGGTAATCCTCGTCCCACCCGCGCCGAAATTTCCGACGTGGCAAACGCCATTCTTGACGGAACTGATGCGGTGATGCTCTCGAATGAAACTGCAGTCGGCAAGTTCCCCGTCGAAGCGGTGGCGACGATGGCGAGAATTGCGGTGCGGATGGAGAGGGAAGGAATTAAACGCAATATTAGGAATGTAGAAGATATTGGTCGATCGATCCCCAACGGTATCAGCCAAGCAGTCAGCCAAATCTCCGAACAGTTGAACGCGGCGGCTATCATGACGCTGACCAAAACCGGCGCCACAGCCCGAAATGTCTCGAAGTTCCGACCCAAAACTCCGATTTTGGCAGTTACTCCTCACGTAGACGTAGCCAGACAACTGCAATTAGTATGGGGAGTAAAACCCCTGCTGGTGCTGGATTTGCCCTCCACAGGCCAGACATTTCACTCTGCCATGACAGTCGCCCAGGAAAAAGAGTTAGTGTGCGACGGAGATTTAGTGGTGATGACCGCCGGTACTCTGCAAGGGGTTGCCGGATCGACGGATTTGATCAAAGTTGAAGTAGTGACAGCGGTTTTAGGCAAAGGCACCGGTGTCGGTTTGGGATCGGTGAGCGGCATGGCGAGGGTGGCTCGCACTGCTGCGGATGTAGCGAATTTCCACCCTGGAGACATTTTGGTAGTAGAACGCACCAGCGCCGAGTTTGTGGATATGATTCGCAAAGCAGCCGGTGTGGTGACGGAGGAGGAAAGTTTGACTTCTCACGCCGCGATTATCGGTTTGCGCTTGGGCGTGCCGGTGATGGTGGGTGTAGAGAAGGCGACACGGGTAATTCGGGACGGAACTATGCTGACGCTGGATATGCAGCGGGGTTTGGTTTATTCCGGGGCCAGAGGCGGCTCAACTGACACGGAAGTGACCGTTTAACTATTGGTGAGCTAGGAGTTGTGGAGTTGTGAATTAAGTTCTACAACTCCTTGCTTTTTTCGCTATAGTTGTGCTATAATTCAAAATTGTCTGTGCCGATGTAGCTCAGGGGTAGAGTATTCGATTCGTAATCGAACGGTCGTGGGTTCAAATCCCACCATCGGCTTTGGGTTTGAGCGATTTTTACGAAACCAAAGCAATTAATAGATCGTCAATCTGTCGCCCAAAACGCAGTTTAACGACCTAAAAATGCCCTCGGCGACTTGCTGAGGGCATTTTTATACCAATTATGAAAATAATGTAACAGTATTTGTAGGGTGCGTCGCCATTCTTTAATCCCTGCATTCAATCGACTTTTCGAGCTGCGACGCACCTTAGACTTTTTGGATAAATATTTGATTAATATGTCAACCGCAGATGTCAGGCAGATAAACACAGATAAACGCAGATGTAATTTAAGAGAGTTTACTGTCGATCCGTCGTCAAAGTCCGACTGCTTAAAAAAGTAATATCGTTTCCCCGGGCAATTGATTAACCTAAAGCAATTTTAGCAGCCCAAGTTATTAAAGAATACCGCTGTTTGCGCCCAGTAGAATGCGATCGGGCATAACTAAATCAAGTATTTATAGCGATCGCACTTGGAATCACTATAGTTTTGATAAAACTTTACAGAAACTCAACAAAAATCTCTGTAAAAATACGGTATAATCAAACTGGACAATCGCAGCCTGTTCAAGAATAACAAAAAATTTATGTGTCTGCAACCAGGAGATATCCTGCGGAAACGTTACAAAATTGTCCGTGAATTAGGTCGGGGAGGGTTTGCAAGGACATATCTAGCTATCGATTTAGACATACCCGATCACCGCCTGTGCGTCGTTAAGGAAATTAACCAGCCCAGCAATTCGCAACTCTTATCAGAAGCAAAAAAGCGATTTAAAATAGAAGTTCGAGCTTTACACCGATTGGGCAGCCACCCGCAGATTCCACAGTTATTCGATAGCTTTCCAGAAAATGACCATTTTTATTTAATTCAAGAATACATTGAAGGACATCCGCTGAGGGAAGAATTAAATTCAAATACCCAATGGAATGAAACGCAAGTAATTGAATTTTTGCAGGATATCTTGCCAGTTATCGCTTTTGTTCACGAACACAATGTCATTCACCGCGATATCACTCCTTCTAACTTAATTCGGCGCGATGGCGATGGCAGAATAGTTCTGATTGATTTTGGGGCGGTGAAAGAAATCAGTTCCTTGGAAATCACAGATTCGGGAGAGACTAGAAGCAGAACTATTTATACGCAAGGATATGCGCCGGCGGAACAATTGGTTGGCAATCCTCAATTTTGTAGCGATATTTATGCTGTGGGTATTGTTGCTATTGAAGGCCTAACTGGCTTGCGTCCTGCTGATTTTGAGACAGATGGCCATAGCAATATCGTTGTGGGCCGTATGGTAAGAATTAGCGACGGTATGGAAAGAATTTTAAACAGAATGGTGCGCTACAACTTCCCTGAGCGCTATCAATGTGTTGCTGCTGTTTTGCACGATTTGAATTCGCCGCCAAAACCCAATTGGTTCGATCGATTTTGTCGATTTTGTCGATCGCACTTTCGCCGACTGCTGCTGGGATTTGCAGGAATTATGGCTGGAATTGCGATCGCCCTTTTTCTCCACAACACTCTTACCCCAAAAACTTGCCTTTTCGTGCAAGGTGATGCTTTAAGCTGCGGCGAAGAATCTATTCTCGAAGCCTCATCTCCTCGATTAAAGCAAAGCGGAATCAATGAATTTGCCAAATCCAATTATCGGGAAGCATTTCAATATTTTAAAAGGTCGTGGATTGAACAAGAACGAAAAGATCCCGAAACTTTGATCTACATGAATAATGCCTTGTTAAAGGCTAAAAAAGCCGATTATTACACGCTCGCTGTTATCATTCCCGTTCGCATAAACGAACAAGGTAGAGCCGAAATCGATTTGGCAAAAGAAATCCTGCGGGGAGTTGCTCAAGCGCAAACAGAAGTTAATTTAAAATTATTCAATGCTGAGATGGATCGCAACCTAAACGGTTTAGATGTTCAGCAAAATCAAATTATTAAAGGCAAAGGTTTACAAGTCATAATTGCCGCTGATGCCAATCTGAAAGCAGAGGCGATCGCCCGTGCTAATTCCCTAGTCAAACTCACCGATCTTTTAGGTGTTATCGGTCACTACACTAACCAAATGACAGCCCATACAGTCGATATTTACAACCAAAATCATTTAGTATTAATTTCCCCAGGCACTACAACGGAAGAAGTCACAGAAAAACCCCGGAGATTTTTCTTTAGAACTGTTCCTCGGACTAAAGTTAGCGTGGAAGTATTCACGAAATATCTGATTGAAAAGCAAGGTCAAACCAAAGTAGCTGGTTTCTACAACTCCAGCAGCGAATCCACTTCGACTTTTTGGGAAGAATTCAGAAAACAGTTTAGAGAACGGGGAGGAACTATTGCAAATATCACCGAATTCGACCTGTCCAAAAGCGACTTTGACGTTAAAAAAGCCATCCAAGAAGTCGGGGAAACAGAAAAAACAACGATTGTTTTAAGTGCGAGTCACGTCCCGATCGCAATCAACAATGCGATGGCACTTTTCCAAGCCAATCTCGATCGCAATTGGGTTGTCGGAACCGGGGGAATATACAGTCAAAAAACCTTAGAAGCTGCCAGTCAGTTACCGTCTTTTGAAAAAATGGCTGTATCAGTTTCTTGGCATCATTTAAACTCTCCCAATCGCACATTTCTTAAGGATACTCGCAAGCTTTGGGAAGGAAATGTCAGTCACCGAACTGCCTTAACTTACGATGCGGCGAAGACGCTGATTCAAGCCATAGAAGGGCAGCAGCAACCCAGCCGCGAAGGGATACAACAAACTATTGCTCATCCAAATTTTAGCGCCACCGGAGCCACCGGAACAATTCAGTTTGACACAATGGGCAATCGCACAAATTTTAGTCCCGTATTAGTGCATATTGTCAAGTGTTCTAAGGAGCAGTTTGGGGTGACTTTTGTGCCGATCGAATTTCCGACAGCCGCAGCGGCGGGTTTAAACTGCGATTGATATAGCCTTTCTCAGGTTTCAGGAGATGCTCCGGGGCATAGGGCTATGGCATAGGGCTATGCCATTGGTGGTTCCTGTTCATGCAAGGGAATTGCTGGGCCGGCTCGCGTGCGTACCTCGCTTCAAGAAATAACCGCTATAGAGAAGAAGGCATTCGGCAGAAGTTCTCATTTCTCATAGATAATTACCGGGCGACTACTTGGGAGGGCGGGGGACGCGAGAACTCAGCGGGCTGAGGATTTGATTCAGGGCGCGCAGTTGTTCGGCAGTACCCAAACAAATCAGCATATCTCCTCCTTCGATCGCAGTTTCTCCAGTTGGCCCCACAATCAAATGGCCGTCAGCCCGCCGCACTGCTAAAACTAAGGCCCCGGATTGCGATCGCAACTTGGCATTTCTCAAAGTTTCTCCGACGTAAACACAACTATTCGGATCTACCAGAAATTCTTCCATGTAAAAAGAACTATCGGTTCCCGTCAGAACCCCATCTAAAAAATCCATAACTTGAGGGCGCAAAGCAGCCGCCGCCATGCGTTTGCCGCCCGTAATGTAGGGGGATACGACGGCATCGGCGCCGCCCCGCTGCAACTTCTTTACAGCTTCTTCTGTTGTGGCGCGGGCGATCGCCCGTACCTTCGGATTCAGAGTTTTCGCCGACAGCACAGTGTATAAGTTCTCGGCATCCGATGGCAAAGCTGCTACTATGCAAATTGCGCGATCGATCCCCACACTCAGCAAAGTTTCATCGAGTGTCGCGTCTCCTTGCACAGCCGTGTACCCCAGCGCCAAAGCTGCCTCAACCGACTGCACCGCCGAATCTACCACCACAAAAGGGATATTTTCGGCCTCAAATTCCAAAGCAATTTGGCGGCCCGTGCGCCCAAAACCGCAGAGAATGTAATGCCCGATAAAAGAATCTATCAATCGTCGCTGCTGCCTAATTCTTGCTCCTTCTTGAAAATATCCTTCAATCAGCGCTTCTGTAAAGCGGTTGACGATGAAACCAATCACAATCACGCCCATCAAAATCAGGCAGATAGTAAACATTCGCCCGCGTTGGCCGAGGGGCTGAAGTTCACCGTAGCCCACAGTTGCTAGGGTAAATACTGTCATGTAAGCGGCATCGAGCAAAGACCATTTTTCCACCTGCCAATACCAGAGAGTACCCGTGCATAAAATGCCGCCAAGCGCGATGACTCCGTTTCTTAAGTCTTTTTGCAGGCGCTGATACTTTTGCTCTAGAGTTGAATACACCGATCGCCTTGACCTATTACTTATTAGCTGCTACCAATTTTAACCATATCAGCCCTAGACGCAGGGGCGGTCAAAAAGCCAGTTTCTGCCTAGATACTTTGCTGGAAAACTCAAGAGTTTGACTCTTAACCCGGTTTTTTTTGCGTGAGTTCCGACTGAGTTCCAATCCCGTCGCAGAGGTGGAGATTGTTTTGATTTGCGATCGGATTTGTCTGAAAATAATTGCGGGCGACCTTGCAACCCTGCACCAACAAATCGTCAAGATTAAAATTCCACAGCATCACCGTACCGTCAGCACTAGCACTAGCGATCGCCTTACCGTCAGGACTAAAACTCGCACTCCAAACAGCATCCTTGTTACCTTTTAAAGTTCCGATCAATGTACCATCAATTTTCCACAACCTCACCATTTTGTCTGTGCTTGCAGATAGCAACATTTGACTGTCTGGACTAAAGCTAATATTTTTCAATCCACTTGTATGTTGCAAAATACTCACCGGCGTGCCGTCTTTTCTCCAAAGTCTTGCAGTTCCTCCAGCACTTGCCGCCGCTAGCATTGCACCGTCGGGACTGAAAGTTACATTCATAATTTTATCACTTTCCATGTGTAAAATTTTGAGCAATTTGATATCCCTACTTGCCTCGATTGACTGCTGTTTTTGCAATTTTTCCACAACCTTTGTCAAACTCCAAAGTTTAACAATGCCATCAGTACCAGCCGCCGCAATTATCTGACCGTCTGGACTAAAAGTAGCGCGGGTTATCCAACCTTGATTTACTTTAAAACTTAACAATTCTTGCCCGTTAATTTGCCAGAGTTTAACAGTTCCGTCGGCAGTGGCTGAAACAATTATTTTACCATCTGGACTCAAACAAACGCTGGTTAATTTAGCGCTGTGTCCTTTTAAATTGTGCATCAATTTTCCGTTGTTTTGCCAAATCTTAACAGTTTGGTCGTCGCTGGCGGAAACAACTATCTGACTGCTAGGATTGAAGATTGCACTTATAATTTTATCTGTATGCCCGGTCAATGTTGCTTGTAAAGTTCCATTAGTTTGCCAAAGTTTGATATCATTGTCATCGGTAGCCGTAGCCAGTATTTTGCTGTCGGGACTGAAGCTGGTGAAAGCAAGATTGCTGGCTTGACTCTGGAAAGTGCGGCGTGCGGTGAAGCTGAAAACTGCGTGTTCTAGGGCGATCGCCACTCGCGTCTGAATTTCTGAACTCACTCCGAGCGATCGCTTAATTTCAGTAGCCGCCTTGATGCTTTCTAGCAAAGCTTCATGTTTTTTGCCAGCAGCAAATAGCGTTTCTGATAGTACGCTGAGAGTCAGAATTTTGTTATTTCTTTCTTCGATTGACGGTTTCACCCAAAATGCTACAATCAGGATTGATATTAATATTGCTGCGGCCCCTGTAATAGTTGCTAATCTGAGGTTGTACTCGCGCCATAACTTATATTGAGTAATTCTTTTCTGTTTTTGTGCTTCTGCTAGTTCCTCTAGTAACTTTTTTTCGCGGCGCAGTTGCTCCATTTCAGCTTTAGTTTGTTTTTCGCGATCGCGAAATCGGGCAAATTCCGCTTCTTGACTAGCACCTAAAAATTGATAATCTTGCGCGCTCAAGCTCTTATTTGCCGACCACTCTCTAGCCTCTTCCAGTGCTTGACCGCGCAACAAGCGAGATTCATCTTGACAATCTGATGCTATCCATGCTGTTAGCGATTCGGCATAGGGGCGCAAGTCACAGAGTGCTTTTTCTACCCAGTTTTGATTGAATATAGCTGCATAAATGCGGTTGGATACGGTTAATTTTCCGGCTCGTTTTACTACTAAGCCGCTCAGTCGCAATTCTGTTTGTTCGGGAGTATCATCGGCTGTACCCCCCCCTGCCCCCCCTTGGTAAGGGGGAGAGAAAGAGGTTTGAGATTGGTTGGGGAGAGATAAGGTTTGAAATTGCCCCCCCTTAGTAAGGGGGGGTTGGGGGGGGTTCAAGATTTTTTGATACAATCCCAATAACCTACTGGCGCGGTGCTGACTTCTGAAAAGGCGATCGCGAATTGTCTTCAAATGCACTGGCTCATCAGCAGCTTCCCAATTCTCAATAATCTGAGATTGCACTATCTCCCCAATCGACAATCGGTTCGTAGTAAGGACTTCAGTCCTTCTTCCTAATTCCTGCCCTTGAACAATCAATTTACAAAGCTTTTGAGTCAGAAACGGTTGACCGCCCGTCCACTCCAAAATCTCTTGTAAAACTTCTTGATAATTGTCAACTTTACCCTCAAACCCCTTAACCAAAGGCAAAGATTCGTGTAACTTAAAACCCTGAAGTTCGATCGCGCGACCAATATTAAACGGCGTGCGAGTGGCATCGCTAATTAAATCCGACGGCGTAGCTACTCCCAGCAAAACAAATGTCAACCGCTGATATTCTGATTTGTGAGCGCGTTTATTGTAGCAGGATCTAATCAAGGCAAAAAAATCATCTAGGGATTCTTTGAAACTGAGAATGCTATCAATTTCATCAATAAAAATGACAATGTTTTGAGAAATCTTTACCAGCAATAACTCTTCAATTAACTCTCCTAAACGTTGGACTGGGGACATCAATTCTCTCTCCCGCCACCAAGTCATAAACTCGACTGCGTTAAACAGGTTGAAATTGCACAAAAGTTTGTAAGCAACGCCGCCGTACCACTTGTCTAGAGAGACTTGCTGGTTGCCAATGTCCGAAAGGTCGATCGTAGCACAAGCAATGCCATCAGCCGAAAGCTTTTGTACAGTTCGCACCAGCAAACTAGATTTGCCCATTTGTCGGGAATTGAGCACGTAACAAAACTCTCCCGCTTTCAGGGCTTGATAAAGTTCCGAGTCAGCTTGTCGCACCACATAGGTAGGTGCATTTTGCGGGAGACTGCCGCCGATTTGATATTGGTAATCGACTGTCATTATATTGCCTCTATTGATAACTTTGTCTCAGTTCTCTGGTGCCTGTAGCACAAGCAATTTTACCATTTTGATAAGTTGGTTCTGGTGGTTTAATTGTACCAGCAGAATCAGCTCCGCACAATATAGATGTGGTCGTTTTTTTATTTTTAGAAGCATTTGACTCACCTTTGGGAGCAGGAATTACAAAAACTCCACCGACACAGCTTTTAAGATTTTTATGCTTTGAGACTCGATAATTAAATGTTGCTTTTTTTGTTGTATGGTGGGAATATTTGTAATTTTCTGTCTCGGTTTTAATAATGCGAATTTTTAAAGCCTTAACAGAAGTGCTAAAAACACTTTTTTCGGCAAAATAGGCTTGCTGACGTTTGTTGATTAAGCTAATATAATCTCTGGCTTCCCATTGCTTGTTGTTCCTAAGCTTAGCCTGAAAGGATGGCACAGCTACCGAAGCTAATACTCCAATCACCACTAAACATCCACCAACATTCGATGCAAGGCTAGCTGATTTAGAACTTTGTTGACTCATAGTTTTGTATCCTCTCTGTTTGTTGTAAGAACTTTAGTCCGGTAAACCTCAAGTGAATGCCGATTTGATATTGTAATCGACGGTCATTATATTGCGTATAGTTAGATTAGTTTGGCCATTCTTTTGTGCCTTTCCCACAAGCAATTTTACCATTTTCATAGGTGGGTTCCGCTGGTTTAATTGTACCGGGAGAATCAGTTTCGCACAAGATGGACGTTGTAGTTCTTTCCTCTTTAGCAGCATTTGGCTCAAACTTTTTAGCAGGAACCAGAAAAACACCACCGACATAATTTTTGCAGTTGTTTCCCTTTGCTACTGCATAATTAAATGCTGCTTTTTTAGTGGCGCGAACTGAATACTTGAAAGTTGTTGTCTCTGTTTTAAGACCAGTTCCTAAAGCATCAAAAGAAGTGGCAAAAGCACTTTTTTCTATAAATACGGCTTCCTGGGCTTTGTTCATTGAGCTAACATACTGTCTCGCTTCCATTGTCTGATCCTTACATCCCTGGCCACCACCCATAAATAATGGCAGAGCGATCGCGCTAATGACTCCAATGCCCATTAAAAGCAATAAGCATCCGCAACCGCGAGAAGCTGCATTGCGAACTATTGATTCTTGATTGTTCGTCATGGTGTTGTCTCCTTAAATGGTATATACAATGCGAATTAAAGTCGGCGAGGCAGAGCCTTTGGATCTGCGTTACCAGGAAGAGCCTGGTAACGAGAAAAACGAGGAAATACTAATCTCTAAGCTCGCAGCTTTTGTACTTCTTTCCGGTCAATGGATGTGGGCTGAATCACTTTACTGCCGATCGCAAAATCGCGCAATTCCACCCTCGTAAACTTTACACCCCAAGGATCGGTGGTTGTATCCAACTCCTCCACTAAAGCATTATTGAGTTGATTTCTAGCCGTGTAAAGTTCCTCTACATTTAATTTAGCAATGTGAGTCCGAATTGAAAGAATCAGCATATTAAACATGGCTTCTTTGAGATTCTGCACTTTGTAGGAAGCTTTTTCTAAGTCAATGATTCGCCAGTAGACAATAAATTCAAGGGTGACGGAAACGCGATCGCCAGTGGTGCATTGTTGCGGTGGCAGTTTTAACATTTGCTCCCGCAGAGTTTGTTTATAAGCGACTGTTTCGACAAACGGAATCAGAAATGTCAAGCCAGGTTCGAGTTTTTTGCGATCGTATTTTCCGAAAATTTCAACTAAGGCTTCATCTCCTTGACGGACGATTTTCACGCTGCTGACTAAAGATACTCCGGTGATTGCAAACAACACCATCAAAAAATACTGATACATAGTGAAATTCCTGGTAATTTTAAGCTGTGAACTAAAGATGATAGGATTTGCACATCGGGGCCTAGAAACCGGGTTTTTTACGAAAATATTTCGTTATAGCCTGCAGATTAGGTAAAAAACCCGGTTTCTCAACACACCGTGCGTAATTCCTGAATGAATTGAGGTTAGTGCAAAGGTTTAGCTGTTGATGTGAATTAATTTGTCAGGTACAACAATCAGCGTGTTTCCTTCGCGGCGCAAAACGTAAACTTTTTGTCTGGGTGCGATTCCTTGGGAATCTTCATTGCGGGCTTTCCAAGAAGCACCTTCATAAATCACCATTCCGGTTTCTCCTGGGAAAATTTCGGAGATTGTTGTTGCTTCGGTTGCTTCGGGAATCACAAACTTTTTACGAACAATGAAAATTGGTCTAATCCAGATACTCAGGGCGAGAGATATCCCCATCCAGTAGAATATCTGCCAATCAAAATCTTCATACATTACATTTGCCCAATTAAACTGAAATGCGATCGATCCTCTCCACAAAACAAAGGATGAAATTAGAGCAGCAGTTCCCATCATCAGCAGGTAAAATCTGTATTTTTGGGGCTGAGTTTTTTGGATAAAGAGATCGATCGCACTCAGCGCAACTCCCAGTAGCAACCAAAACATCGGCGGTGTGAAGGCGAAACCTGGTTGATTAGTGGCTGATGCCAGCGACCAAATTAGGATAGAATGCACAATGCTTTTACCTCGTTTTGATATGATTCAACCTTGTTATTTCTCATCTAATCAGGTGGCTATTTGAGTTGGTGAGTGAGTTATTTGAGAATTCATCGACTTTTCATCGACTTTGCATCGACTTGGGGCGGTTAGCAGTCAATTTAAGGTCAAACCCGCAGTCCGGCAGGGGTTTAAACCCCTGCCTCAATGCGAAAGTCGGTTTTAACCGACTATCAATTTTAGATTTGAGATTTTAGATTGGTAATTATTGATTTGAGATTGGAGTTTTTAGATTTAAAATTGAGGATTAAGAGGTTTATTTAATTGGCTTTTCAGTCCTCTTTGAGAGGACTTTCGCTATGAGACAGGGAATTCATTCCCTGTCGGACTGTCGAACTTACAAACGATATCGGTACAGCATTTAAAGCCCATAACACTCGGCGGTTTAAACCGCTACTACACAAACAAAATCGGCCTGCGCCGATTAAAGAATAAAGGGGGTAAAAAACTCGGATCTGGTATTAGTTATCAAGCTGAAATATTGTGAGAGTTGCTTAGTTAGATTATCTGGTCAATTCTGTTGTGCCTTTACCGCAAATAACCTCGCCATTTTGATAAGTTGGTTCCGCTGGTTCATCTGCTGGTTTAAATTTAATTAAACGGTTATCTTCAGCTTCGCAGAGTATGGTCTCAGTCATCATTTCATCTTTGGCAGAATTTGAATATACAGGAACTATAAAGACACCGCCGACATAATTTTTAAGCATCGATTCTTTGGCTACTGCGTAATGAATTGATGCTGTTTTAGTTGCACAAATTGAATATTTGTAGTTGTTTGTTTCTGTTTTAAACCCAAGTTCTAAAGCATCAAAAGAATTGGTTAAAGCACTGTTTCCTGCATAATAAGCTTGCTGACCTTTGTTCATTGAACTAATATACTGTTTAGCTTCCGATTGCTTAGCCTTATTTACCTTAAGAAGAAATGATGGAAGAGCGATCGTGACAAGTATCCAAAAAACTATCAAAAATACTAAGCAATCATTGAAATTGCGTCCTCTGACTCTCATAAAAATTGGTCGAAAGCAGATACTCAGGGCGAGAAATATCCCCATCCATAATAATATGTCAAAATTCCACGAGTTAAAATGCCCGTTCAAATCTTCTTCATTTATTATCCTCCATTCATCATAATTTCCCCACAAAATCCATGATTCAATAAAAGCAGAAGCTCCCATTATTGGCAAATAAAACCTGTATTTTTGTGGCTGAGTTTTTTGAATTAATAGATCGATCGCACTTAGCACAACTCCCAGCAACAATATCGGCGGTGTGAAGGCGAAACCTGGTTGATCGGTAGCTGACGCCAGCGACAAAATTAGGAGAGAATACACAATGCTTTTACCTCGTTTTGATGGGATTCAACCTTGTTGTTTCTCATCTAATCAGGCCGCTATTTGAGTTGACGAGTGAGTTATTTGAGAATTCATCGACTTTTCATCGACTTTTTATCGACTTTAGGGACAATAGGCATTTATCATGGTTTTAGTGTTTCGATCGTTATAAGCAATGCCTCGATCGCTCAGGCTGCATCTCCAGTACATTCCCGCAGTTAAATCGTCTCTGCTGAGAAATGGCTTTCCCAGTCAGAAAATCTTGGCTGAGGATTTAGGGATAGCCCAATCTACTGTCAGTCATTTCCTGAATGGCAAACCTGTGGATTATGCCAATTTCATCGAAATTTGTCGCGGCTTGGGCCAGGAATGGCGCGATATAGCCGATTTTGAGACCCAGTGCGAATCGGTAGAAACACAGTCGATAGCAGCCAAAATAGCCAAAATTGCGATCCTCTTCGTTGATGAGTCTCCCGTAGGGGCGGGCTTTCCTTCGGATCGCTTCGCTAACGCTAACGCGCGATCGAACCCAAACCACACCCTGATTCAACAATTGCACCAAGCTTTGACTTTTGCTAGCCACGAAGTCTTTTTAGTTAACAACAGCAGCCAAGACAACTCATATTTAAAGCTTTGCGATTATTTGCTATTACCGATCTCCGCAGAATATGCCGCTAGCGAAATGATCTTAGAACAAGTACAGCTAGCCCAAGAATTGCACAGTTTAACTAATAAAAAACCAGCGATATTACCAATTTGCATTGAATTAAATGCACCATTTTCTTTTGATTTATTGCATTATTTAGCAGGAGTCCAGTCTTGGCATTGGCGGTCTGCGGCCGACTCATCAAAGTTAATTTCAGAAATTTTAACCGTAGTTAAAGAAGGTCGCACATCCTTAAATGCAGACCATGAATTAGCTGTCAATTTGAGCGAAATTCCTAGCACAAAAAATTCGATAATTCAACCCATACCAGCAGCCGCGCCAGAATTGCCGGGAGGACAGGTAGATTTAGCTTCTCGCTTTTATATCGATCGCCCTCCGATAGAATCCCGCTGTTACGAGGCGATCGCCCAACCGGGAGCCCTGATCCGCATCAAAGCACCCAGACAGATGGGGAAAACTTCTTTAATGGCGCGGATTTTGCATCATGCAGAAGAGCAAGGTTCTCGCACGGTAGCGCTGAGTTTCCAGCTAGCAAATAGGAGAGTTTTCGCGAATTCAGATACATTTTTGCAGTGGTTTTGTGCTAGCGTCGGTCAAGAGTTGGGAATGCTGGATCAGTTACCTAAATGCTGGGAATTAGCAGATTTAATTGGCAGCAATCAGTGCTGTAAAGCTTTTTTTGAACAGTATTTGCTGTCGGAATCGTCACCACCTCTGACATTAGGTTTGGATGAGTGCGATCGCCTTTTTGAATCGCCGGAAATTGCCGATGACTTTTTTGGGTTGTTGCGCGCTTTGCACGAAGAAGCAAAACGGCGAGATATTTGGAAAAAGTTTCGTTTAATTGTAGTACATTCCACGGAAGTTTATATCCCGCTGGATGTCAATAAGTCGCCGTTTAATGTCGGATTGCCGATCGAATTGTCGGAGTTTAGCTCGCAGCAAGTGCAAGAGTTAGCAGCGCGACACAAACTGAATTGGAGTGCGACAGAAGTTGCAGAATTGATGGCGTTAGTAGGAGGACATCCCTATTTAGTGCGGCTGGCTATGTATCGCATTGTCTGTCAAGATGTGACTTTAAATAATTTGGTGAAATCGGCGACAACGGAGGCAGGAATTTACAGCGATCATTTGCGCCGGCATTTGTGGAATTTAGAAAAATATCCAGAATTAATCGAGGCGATGAGAGAGGTTGTGAGTGTCTCAAATCCGGTTAGATTGAAGTTAGAATTAGGGTTTAAATTAAATAGTATGGGGTTGGTGAAACTGGAGGGCAATTATTGCAGTGCGAGATGCAGTTTGTATGAGGAGTATTTTTGCGATCGCCTACAATGCAAATAATCCCAATTTAGCCGATCGCCAAATCCACACTAACTACAAATTCGGGAAAAGCCAGCGGCGAAACTTCGTCGCCCCGCCAAAACCTGAGCATTAAACTGTAACCGTTAACAGTCGGCTGGCGGTAAACCTCCAAGCAGTTTTCCTGTAAATTGACAATCCATACTTCCTGAATTTGCGATCGGGCATAAATAGGAAGTTTCACATCTCTATCATAATCTATGGAACTGTCAGCTACTTCTATTAACAGTAAAACTTCCAATGGGAGGGGATGGGCGGTTGAATAGTAATCGGCGCGAGGTTGCAGCAATACTATATCAGGTTGTGGCTCCGTGCGATCGCTCAACTGGACGGGGTTCTGCACGTCAAAAGTAGCCAAATTTTCGGGAATTTGGCTGCACAGTCTGGCTAAGCGCCTCACAGATGAAGCATGACGAGTTCCAATAGCAGCCATTTCAACAAGTTCTCCTTCTATCAATTCTACGCGATCGCCCTCGGAAAGAATCCCAGCTTTACTCATATGATGGTATTCTTCTACGGTGAAAAGTCTTTTGAGCAACTGCACAGCCATAACTTACCGTTCCTCTAATCATTTATTCAATTATAGTCAGTCGCGCTATTAAATACCACTAATGTCTAAAGTCGATGAGAAGTCGATGAGAACTCACTCATGTTCTCAAATAGTGACGTGATTTAATAGAAATATGGTAGAAAGTGCGATCGCCCAGGTTAGCAAATCCTCGATCGAAGGTCAAAGAGGCGCTACCTCAAAGCCGAATATCGCACATCTCCTCAAACGAACAATCGTCTAAAAACCTCTCGTGTAAAACATTTGGAGAACAAGTATGCAGCTTAAAGAAAAGCCTGAACTAAACCAAATCAACCAAAAATCCGAAGCTTCGGTAAAAACTTATCAACCCGATCGGCCCATCAAAGAACCTAAATCTGTCGCCAGAGTCGATATACAGCCCAAAGAAAAGCCTGAACTCAATCAAATCAACGAACAATCGAAATTTTTGGCAAAAACTTATCAACCCGATCGGCCCATCAAAGAACCTAAATCTGTCGCAAGAGTCGATCGCACAAACTTGCAACCCATCAAAGAACCTAAATCTGTCGCAAGAGTCGATCGGCAAAATTTGTGGCCGATAAAAAAGCTTAAATCTGTGGCAAAAACTTATCAGCCAGATTTGCGTTCCATAAATGAATATAAATCTCGTGGAGGAACTTCACGGATTATTGACTTTTTTGTGGTTGTGATAATTATTGGGATACTTAGTGCGATCGCCCTCCCTGAATTTGCCCGTTGTAAGCCGTATAAAGCCATGCAGTCAGAAGCTAAGCAATATGTTTCCTCAATGAACAAAGGTCAGCAAGCTTATTTTGCGGAAAATAGTGCTTTTGGCAATTCTATTTCTGCTTTAGGACTTGGCATTAAAACTCAGACAACCAACTATAACTATTCAGCCATAGCTACCAAAAATGCTGCGTTTAGTTATGGGGTAGCCCGCAACAATAATCTTCGCAGCTATGTCGGGGCTATATTATTCGTACATCAAGGTGATGCAATGACCACAATATCGATTCTGTGTGAAGCAGATTCCCCTGGCAAGATAAAACCAGCCAACCCGATCCTTCAAAATAATGTTCCTGTCTGCGCTGCTGGTAGTAGTGAAGTGTCTAAGTAAATATCGACATTAATCAGAATCTCATGTCACTTGAAATTCTCAAAGGTTTCATCATCTTAGCTTGCATTTTCATTCCCCTAGAAAGAATCTTTTCCTTGCACAAGCAAAAGATATTCCGTCTCGGATGGGCAACCGATGCTACCTATTTTTTTACAGGCCACTTTATTGGCAGGGCAGGCGCTATTGTTGTGGCTGTAACCTTGTCGCTGATGACTGATTTACTCAAGCCGGAATTGCAAAGCAAAATAGCCTCTCAACCTATCTGGTTGCAGTTTTTAGAAGCAATTGTAATTTCCGATCTGGCATATTATATCGCTCACCGAATGCTGCATGAAATACCCTGGCTTTGGCAATTTCATGCAGTCCATCACAGTATCGAACACATGGATTGGTTGGCAGCAGTGCGGGTGCATCCCTGCGAGCAACTTTTTACTCAGATTTGCAAAATTATGCCTCTTGTCTGGTTGGGATTTAGCAAAGAAACTTTCGTAGTTTATGCTCTTTATTCTGCGGCGGTCGCGTTTTTGATTCATGCTAATATTACTCTCAAATTTGGCGTGCTAAAATGGTTTGTGGCTACCCCACAATTTCATCAATGGCATCATAGTAAAATTCCCAAAATAAATAACAAAAACTTTGCTGTTCAGTTACCACTGTTAGATTTACTGTTTGGCACTCTGTATATGCCAGCAGGGAAAAGACCCCGAAAATATGGTGTCTCCGATCGCATACCTGTTGGCTATCTCGGACAATTACTCTATCCGTTTTTCGGAAATATTAAAATGCTCAATGACAAATTCAAACAAGGCATGAGTCGCTATTTTCGCCCTTTCCCTGTAACGCTTGGTGCGATATTAGTTGCTGTTAGTTCTCTGAGTGCAGTTTCGTTAATTAATCGCATGGATATCCCTACTTTTATTGCCAGTTTAAATTCAGAAAAAGTAACTGTTGCCGAATTGCAGCAGGGTAAGTTGAAACCGGTGATTTTGATTGACGTGCGATCGCCCGAAGAATACGCGGAAGATCGCATCGGTGAAAGTCCGCTGGTTCCGATAACTGACATTGAAGCTGGATTCGGTGTCAAGCAAGTGCAAGCTATGGCTCGATCGATTGTCAAATCTAATCAAACTCAACCAACTGTTGTACTTTATTGTGCGCGGGGAGGGCGATCGGTTAAAGCCTACCAAAAATTGCAAAAAATAGGTTTTAATTTAGCTTTCCTCTCAGGCGGTATCACAGCGTGGCGGGAAGCAGTGCCTGCTAAACAAGACGCTGAAATATTAGCGCCAATTACTCGATCGCTCCCAGAGGCAGTCAGAAGTAATTAGTGAGTTAAAGCAAGAGCAGAGAACAAGGAAAACTAAAAAATATCTATCAATAGAAAGGTGTATCGTGCTGAGAGATTAGCTATCTTCAAGAAAAGTAGCCATTATTCCCAGCAATCTGCAACGGTTGGCTGTTTTGGCAGACAGCACAATAATCAGATCCAGAAGAATTCTATCCCATGCAAAATACCGCAGACTTACTCCCAAAAATAGACTCGCCGAGTCTTCCTAAAAAGCAACCCGCACTTCCAAATTATGAAGCAGCCGATCGCCAATTTGTCAACTTATTAGAGGTAGATGATTTAGACAAGACGGTGGCGGCAAAACCTTTACTCGTCAGCGATTTTGAAAGCGCGATCGCCTTTGCCCTGGGATCGGCTTATCAGGAAGATGCCGCCGACGAGGCCGCTCACCGCTTCTTGCAGCGGGTACTGTACCGCATCAACCGCCTCAACTTGTTTTGGTACGACGATTTGCGCCGCTACAACAACGAGCGATCGCACTATTTGCGGTCAGTACGCGATCGCATCGAAGCACCCTGGCAGCAATGGGAAATCGCCCAAATCGACGTTGCAGCGCTGCAAAACATCGAGGATGTCAAGCAAGCCCTGCGCGATCGCGCCGCCGCCGATGTCGATCCAGAGCTCACTGAGATCGATCGCTACCTGCGAGAACAGATGACTGAAGCGGGATACAAGCACTTGCTGGCGATCGCCTCCTTCGACGGTTTAGTGGAAGCCAGCCGCGTTTCTCGCATCATCGGCGGTGCCGGCAACGAAATTCAGTGCACCCTTACCCGAGTGCTGATCGAAGAATACGGCGGCGGTCGCTTAGCCCGCAAACACTCGACCTATTTTGCCCAAATGCTGGCAGAATTCGGGATGAGCACGGAACCGGAGGCGTATTTCGATTTGGTGCCTTGGCAAGTGCTCGCCAGCATCAATCACAACTTTCTCCTCACCGAACGCAAGCGCCATTTTCTGCGCTACAACGGCGGACTCACCTATTTTGAAGTAGCCGGGCCCGTGGCTTACCGCAATTATCTAGCCGCCGCCCAGCGCCTGAACCTCTCGCAAGCTGCAATGGGTTATTGGGAACTGCACATCAGAGAAGACGAACGTCACGGGCGCTGGATGTTGGATGAAGTGGCGATTCCACTGGCCGACAGATACCCGCAGGAGGCGTGGGAGTTGGTGTTGGGGTACGATCAGGAGAAGTCGATCGGCGATCGGGCTGGTGCTGCTGTGGTGCGATCGATCCAAGCTGCAGAACGGAATTAACAGCTATCTCGCAGGGTGCGTCAGAGACTGGCGCACCCTAGATATTGCACCGTTCTCAATAAGCCTTTGAGGAACAGGCAAGATGCCTGTTCCACAAAGAGTGTATTTCTTGTGGAACAGGCATCTTGCCTGTTGCTGACAATGGTGCAACATCTCAGATGCACGCTGTATTTTAAAAAGCTGTCATTAATTGAATTAGTTCGATCGACAAATCTCTTTGCGACTTTTGCTGCTTCTTAAACAAAACTCCAGCCAGCAGATAGATATTTTCCGAATAAAAAGCCATGCCCTGTTTTCGGAGATTGGCGATCGCGTTTTTCACCTTGGGTTCCGAACTGTAATAGCCAAAATTTAAAGGTGCAATCTCAAAATTCGCAACCGAGTAACCTCGATCCAAGGCATAATCGATCAAACCCACAGGATTAGAATAGCTAGAAACCATCAGCAAAACTTGGTCGCAGCCCAAAGATAAAAGTTTCTTAGCAATTGTAGAACCATCACTCCCGCCGTGCAACAGCGGCTGATAAATCTTGTTATCCACCGCCGGCAAGTAAGGCGGATTGGAGATCACACAATCCGCCGACTGGTATAAAGGCGAATCAAAAAAAGAACAATTGTTGACCGTGTATTGTTTGCTGAGTTGATATTGCTTAATTTGAGACTGAGCAATTTTCCAAGCTACATTATTTAGCTCAAATCCCTGTATTTCCCCGTCAAAATCTGTTCTCAGCAAAGACTTAATAACTGGACTTCCCTCTCCCGAACCAAACTCTACGATAATTCTAGAATTGTCGCTGGCATTTAACACTAAACTTTCCAAGCAGTGCGAGTAAAAATCAGATTCTTCCGGGCAGTGGAATACTTGTTTCAGAGGATTGGATGAAGTGAGCATAAATTCTGTAACAAAGTTTACTATTTTTAAAATATCGAATAAGTAATAGTGCAGCCATCTGTCCCAAGAGCTATTTAATCAATTTTATAGCAATTAGAGGAAAATATGAGGAATATATCTCTCCCTCATGTTTCCTTCGATTCCCCAATTTAAAATTTCTACTCAAAACATGGAAGATCTATAGCATTTTCAGCCAAAAATGAGGGATTGAGCGCTCTAGTTCTCAATTCCTCAATCCTTCAATCTCAAATCTAAAAATGAAAAATCTCTTTCTGTTTGACTTGATGCGATTGTCAAATTATCACTTCCGAGCGAACGTAAAATTAATAATATTCATCCTATTGATAGATGACAATTATATAGCAATCGGTTGATAAATTTAAATAAGTGGTTCCCAGTTCGCTCGAAAGAAAACCGTGTCAGCGAGGAAGAGCCTCAGCACAGAATTAGATCGGCTCTTCCTCGCCTGTGAACCCTGCTTTCCCTTGAACTGGTAACGAGCATTCCTACAAATCCTGCGAGGATTGCTATAGTGATTAACAGGTTTTATCTAAAATTTATTGTGAGCCGAGAGTCCCATTTTGTTACCGTTGCTCAATTAGCAAAATTTGGGTCGTTTCGCTGCTCAAACAGGCCTTACTCTGACTTGGACTTTTTTACCTGCGAATTCAAAAAATACGTCAGTGAAGCGATTACTAAAGCGATACTTGCTCCCAAGGGAAGGATGTTATCCGCGCCGTTCCACTTAACTACCTGACCGAGATATAATACGCTCAATACGACGACGATCACGCTGGTGAGTTTGCTTTTGAGGTCGTCTATGGTGTGAATTTCTAGCCAGTCTGGTACTTTGATGCGATCGTCAATAAACAGTTCGTAAAGTCCGAGTGCCGTAATGTAAAATACTGTGGCTAGCAGAAACAAATCTACAACTTCGACAAAAGGACAGAATCAGTGTTTTAGAGTTTTCGCTGGAAATTGGCCCTGTAGTGATAATGTAGCCGATGGTAGCGATCGTTTCCAGGGCACCGTAGATCAAAAGCGTCCCAGAGGCTACAAAAGAACCGAGTACAGCAATTATCATTAGATAGCGACTTTTGGCAAGAATTCGATGCAGCATAGTTGATATCCGCTGGGGAAATTTGTGAGAGAAGAACCGCTCTCTGGCATACCTTTGGCTTTACTATATCAAGGTTTTGCCCGATCGCACTCACAAGCAATTCTGACGACTGCGCCGCCGCTGGTTAATTTAATGTCGTGCGGGCCCGACTCGGATAGCCCTCAGTTCGCCTTTCTGTTTTAGGCAAGTCAAAATCCAGTCAAAAGCCTTGCTTTTTCGGGCTTACAGGCGCTCTGGCGACTCAAAACGGTCGATCGGGCGTTTTGAGATAATTTAGTTTCTGGGAAAGTTTGAGCGGTATTCTGCCAGTGTCCAAATAGCCAGCAGCAAGTTAAGGAAAAATCACGCTCAAAAAATTTGAAACTAACTCCTAGGGCGTAGGGCTAACCCAAAATTGACGGTGAGAAAATCAAGAATTTCTGTCTCAAAGCACCAGGCGCCGGAGAAAATTTACAGGAAGAACCGCACGCTTGTTTCAGAAACCCGGTTGATGCGTATATGTTTCGTTACTCAACCCAAAATTTTTCAGTTCAACCCGCTTTTTATCCCCCGTACACAAATTTTGATTTAGCTAGTCTGCCGCCCCATCAAATATCATCCACCACCTGAAATAAAACGCCATTTTGCCAAATATTCCTAAAGATGAATGGCGAACTTGAACGATACCTAATAGCTTATAAACTGTTAACGTGGCAGTCTAATTTATCCGGGGGAAATAATCGAGGAAACGGGACTAAATATGCTCCTTTACCTTCATTATTATTCCGCAGCAAAGGTTAGAAAAGTTGCACGTTACGCTGTCAATTTGGCCCTGGGGTTTTGGCATCACAAGCGATCTCAGGATTCTACGCAAAAGCAAGCATTACCATGAAATCTTCTAAATTGTTGAAAGTTGTTTTAGCAAGCGCTTGTACTTTAGGTTTAGCAACGGTTTCCTTCGCAGTGCCTGCTTCTGCCCAGTCAGGCGACGGTACTGGAAGCGGCACGGGCACAACCGGTACAGGCACGACTGGCACAACGGGTACGACAGACGGCACGACGGGCACGGGTACAACCGATACGACTGGCACCGGCACAAGTGGTACAACCGATACGACGGGCACGGGTACAACCGGCACAACCGGTACAACCGATACGACGGGCACGGGTACAACCGGTACAACTGGTACAACCGATACGACGGGCACAGGTACAACCGGTACAACTGGTACAACTGGTACAACCGATACAACCAGCACTGGTACAACCGGCACGGGTACAACGGGGACAACCAGCACTGGTACAACCGGCACCGGCACAAGTGGTACAACCGATACGACGGGCACGGGTACAACCGGCACAACTGGTACAACTGGTACAACCGATACGACGGGCACGGGTACAACCGGCACAACTGGTACAACCGATACGACGGGCACGGATACAACAGGGACAGGTACAACTGGTACAACCGGTACAACAGGCACGGGTACAACGGGTACAACCGATACAACAGGGACAGGTACAACGGGTACAACCGATACGACGGGCACGGGTACAACGGGTACAACGGGTACAACCGATACGACGGGCACAACGGGTACAACCGATACAACCGGTACCACATCGACGCCGGCTGATACTAATTCTGGAGTTTTGAGTGCTCGGCGCGATCGCCCCAACAATTTGGGGTGGCTGGGGGCCTTGGGCGCGTTTGGTTTGATCAACTTGTTTAGGAAAGGCAGCACACCCTCCCATCGGTAGTTTCTGGCGATTCCCTACGGGATAGCTTCGCTTCACATACTTTTGAAAACAACTTAGAGGCTTAGAAATTCATGACTTCACTCAATCGCAAAAGTTTGTTCAAAAAATTGGTAACAGTTGCCGGAATTGCGGGCGTTAGTTCCTTGATAGCTGTGCCCGGATTCGCAGAATTAAACCGCCAGACTCACGGCTTCAACCAGTCGGGCGATCGGGTTTTTCAGCTTGCTGATAACGCTACCGACGATGCTACTACTCCCAACACTCCAAATACCCCCACCAATAACACTCCCGGCAGTTCTCCAAATACCCCCATCAACAACAATCCCAGCCGTTCTCCCAACACTCCAACAGGTGGCGAAACTTCGCCTAATTCTCTCAGCAGCCAAGACAAAAACTTTGTCATGCAAGCAGGTCAAATTGGTATGCTGGAAGTGCAGCTAGGTAAGTTGGCCGTGGAGCGGGGTTCGAGCCCTAGTGTGAAACAATACGGGCAAGAAATGGTTGAGGAACACACTCGGGCTAATGAAGAACTGATGCAGTTAGCAATGCAAAAAGAGGTAAAACTGCCAACCGAGATGAGCAGCCAGAACACAGCTTTGATGGAGCGACTTTCGGGACTCTCTGGTACAAGTTTTGACAGCGCTTACAAGCAGGCTATGATCGAGAGCCACAATCAGGCTATTGCTTTGTTTCAGGCTCAATCTCAACAGGGACAAGATCCCGAGTTGAAGGCTTGGGCTACCCAGAAGTTGCCGAACCTTCAGGCACACTTGCAAATGGTTAACCAAATGTTGGCAGATACCAGCCAGCCGTAATATTAGGTAGATGAGGTAGAGTGCGATCGGGTTTGAGACGATCGCACTCTACCTTTGGCGATCTGAGACTTAGCCTAAATTAATCATTTTTTAACAGACAGGCGCCCGATCGCGGAAACAGGCAAGTGCGATCGGGCGATCGTAATTTCACCGCAGATTTATTCAAACAACACCCAATTAATTAGTCCTCAGTGTCCACAAAAACAGTCACAGCCGCCACAGCGATTAGCATTTCATCATTTTTATCATTCAGAGAGGCGATCGCCCTTCCTGGGACAATCATGCCTCCTTGCTCCACAATCAGAGTTTTGCTACCAAAAGGCAGCACCGCTAACACCTCTTGTTCCCGCACTTGTTCCGGGTAAGGAACCGCCACCTTAACCTCAACAATCATCTGATTCGGGTCAGTCAAACCCGCCACTTCCCAGACCCCCAGCAAAGCATTGTGGGCGATCGCATTTCGTACAGCCCTTGCACAGGCTACAGTCGGTTCCTGCCCGTGCTGGTCTATACCCATCCCCATTTCAATGATGAAACATTTACGTGCCATAGTTGCCCCTTGGTTGATTTTTGTTTGTAGTCGTTAGCGAAGCTTGCAGAAGAGGATCGCACTTTTTCCCAAAACAATTATCAACCCAAATGACCGCATTTTATATTATTTTATCGCTCCCTCGAATAACACAATAATCATCTCATTTAATAAAAAAAAGGGTAACTTTTGACAACCTCCAAACTGATATCAAATCAGTCATTGTAAATCTAAAATATAAAATATAAAAGATAAAATCTAAAATGGTATAACTTATGGTAATATAACCAAATTCAGCTTTCCTCGCGGACTGCAAAACTCATCGCCAGCTTGAATCATGGATAGTTTTCTACCAATTGCCTACTTTCAAAACCAATTTCTCCCATTTACCGACGCCAAAATTTCCATAGCCACCCACGCACTGCACTACGGAACCGGAGTTTTAGGCGGGTTGCGGGGAATTCCAGACCCCCAAAATGCCGATCGCATCTTACTATTTAGATTAGACCGCCACTGTCAAAGATTAAGCCAAAGTGCCAGCTTCCTCCACTGCGATTTGCCAGCCAGCAAAATCCAACAAATAATCATTGATTTTGTCCAGAAAAACCAGCCCACAAAATCCTTTTACATCCGCCCCTTCATCTACACATCCAGCTTAGGAATTGCCCCCCGACTGCACAACGTAGAAACAGACTTCTTTGTCTACGGATTAGAACTCTCAGACTACTTGCCCAAAGCAGGAGTCAACTGTAGAATTAGCTCTTGGTACCGACAAGAAGACCGCAGTTTGCCCTTAAGAGGTAAAATTAGCGGCGCCTACATCACCTCAGCCTTAGCAAAAACAGAAGCCGTAGAATCTGGCTTCGACGAAGCTATTATGATGAACACTCAGGGAAAAGTCAGCGAAGCTTCAGGAATGAACATATTTGTCGCCAGAAACGGTAAATTAGTTACTCCCGGTTTCGAGCAAGATATTCTCGAAGGAATTACCAGAGACAGCGTTATAACTATCGCCAGAGACTTAGGAATAGAAGTCATTGAAAGACCAGTTGATAAATCAGAACTGTTGATTGCAGACGAGATTTTCCTCTGTGGAACCGCAGCCAAAATTACGCCAATTAATCGAGTGGAAAACTATCAATTGTCCCAAAATAGACCCATCACCGAAAAGATTTTGGACAAACTAACCGGGATTATCGAAAATCGCGACAGCAAGTACAAAGACTGGGTATTTCCGATTAATCTTAATTAACCGAAAATACCTGTCGTCGTACAAGCGAATTTACTCGATTTGTAGGGTGCGCGCACCTGATCCCATAGATAGTGCAAAAATACTCGTTTGTATCATTCGGCTGTAACTGAGATGTTGCACCATTCTCAATAAGCCTTTTATGGGCAGGATGCCCACCCCACAAGAAATTCACTTTTTGTGGAACAGGCATCTTGCCTGTTCTTGAGAATGGCGAAGATGTAAGATGTAACCGGATTTGATATTACCAGAAAGAATTGGTTTAAAGCCTCTCCCTTAAAGGCGAGAAATTAAAAGAAAACTATTCATTACTCCAATCCTCTTCCTTCTAGGTAGAGGTCGCCCTCAACTGTCAACTGTCAACTGTCAACTGAATGAATTACCCGCACAAAACAGCCGCATGATGGCGAATGTGATCTTCCATAAAAGTAGCTATAAAATAATAGCTATGATCGTAAACTTCCTGCATCCTTAAAGTTAGTGGCTGTCCCGCTTTTGCACAAGCTTGTGCGAACACTTCCGGCAACAACTGCCCGTCAGCAAGAAACGAATCAGCCGTGCCACAGTCAATCAGAATCGGACGGTTGTATTGCGCCTCAAGCACCAATTCGCTAGCATCCCAAGCCCTCCAAATCTCTTTGTCGCCACCGAGGTAGTTTGCAAAAGCTTTTTGTCCCCAAGGGCAGCTCATTGGCGCGGAAATAGGCGCAAAAGCGGAAACTGAAAGATAGCGATCGCCATTTTTCAAAGCGCAAATTAAAGCCCCGTGGCCGCCCATCGAATGACCGAAAATTCCCTGTTTTTCCGGTAGCGCTGGAAAATTTTTGGCGATTAAATTGGGCAATTCATCAACCACATAACTGTACATTCGATAGTGAGAATTCCAAGGTGCCGCTGTCGCATCAACATAAAAACCCGCACCACTTCCTAAATCCCAATCCTCATCTTCCCCAGGAATACCAGTATTGCGCGGGCTAGTGTCGGGCGCCACCAGCATTAACCCGTATTTTGCCGCAAATTGTTGCGCCCCCGCTTTTGCCATAAAGTTCTCTTCTGTGCAGGTTAAACCTGATAGAAAATATAGGACGGGTACGGGTTGAGATAAAGCTTGCGGCGGCTGGTAAACAGCGAATTTCATCTCGCTGTTGCAAGCGGAGGATTGATGGCTGTAAAAGCCGAGTTTGCCACCGAAACTTTTCTGTTCTTTGTGCAGTTTTAGGGAGTCTGATATCATGTTAATTCTATTTCATTTTTGAATTAGATTTTTTTTAACCGCAGAGGGCGCAGAGGGCGCAGAGGAAGAGAGAAGAGAGAAAGATTTTTGTTCAAAATGTCAAAACTGTGCGAATTACTTCGCCTTTGTGCATCAAATCAAAGGCTTCATTGATTTTATCGATCGGCATTACTTGAGTTATCAAGCTGTCAATGTCAATTTTACCGTCCATGTACCAATCAACAATCTTAGGAACATCAGTTCTGCCTTTCGCGCCGCCAAAAGCCGTCCCTTTCCAAACCCTACCAGTTACTAGCTGAAACGGGCGGGTACTAATTTCTTGACCGGCTCCCGCTACCCCGACAATTACGCTCACACCCCAACCTTTGTGACAGCATTCCAAAGCTTGGCGCATCACATTAATGTTGCCGATACATTCAAAACTGTAATCAGCTCCGCCTTTGGTTAAATCTACCAAATAAGGCACTAAATCACCTTCCACTTCGCGGGGATTGACAAAGTGAGTCATGCCGAATTTTTCCGCCATCTCTCGCTTGTCGGGATTCAAGTCTACGCCGACAATCATGTTAGCTCCCACCATGCGAGCCGCTTGAATTACATTCAAACCCACGCCGCCCAAACCGAAAACTACCACATTAGAACCAGGCTCTACTTTCGCAGTATTAATGACAGCGCCGATGCCAGTTGTGACGCCGCAGCCGATCAAACAAACTTTATCAAAAGGAGCATCTTCGCGAATTTTTGCTACCGCAATTTCTGGCAATACTGTATAATTAGCGAAGGTAGAAGTTCCCATGTAATGGAAAATTTTCTCGCCATTAATTGAAAAACGGCTCGTGCCGTCGGGCATCACTCCCTGGCCTTGAGTCACGCGAATTGCTTGACAGAGATTTGTTTTGCCACTCAAACAATATTCGCAGTTGCGACATTCGGGAGTATAAAGTGGAATTACCCGATCGCCCACTTTGACACTCGTGACTCCCGGCCCAACTTCTGCGACAATCCCGGCTCCCTCGTGACCTAAGATAGCAGGAAACAAGCCTTCAGGATCGGCACCGGAAAGAGTGTAAGCGTCAGTGTGACAAACACCCGTGGCTTTAATTTCCACCAGCACCTCTCCAGCCCGCGGCCCATCCAGATCAACCATCTCAATACTCAAAGGTTTGCCGGCACTGCGAGCAACTGCTGCTTTTACTTTCATGCTTTCTCCTGCGATCGATTTGTCAATTCACCAGTCAATATGTATTGTATTACTTAATGTCAAAATTCAGCAAATCTATGACCAAATTAATTGTAATTACCGGAGTCAGTCGCGGTCTAGGTCTTGCCATGACCGAAAAGTTTATTAAATTGGGACATACAGTTGTGGGATGCGCCCGTTCTTCCGAAGCGGTGGAAAAACTCAACCAAAAATATAGTGCGCCCCACCATTTTACTTGTTTGGATGTAGCAAGCGACGAGCAAGTCAAAGCTTGGGCAACAGAAATACTAGCCCAAAAAGAGCCACCAGAGTTGCTAATTAATAATGCAGGTGTAGCTAATCATCTCGCGCCTCTTTGGAATATCAGCAACGAAGAATTTTCCCAGGTAATTGATGTTAATATTAAAGGTACGGCTAATGTAATTCGCCACTTTGTTCCGGCAATGATTGCTCGAAAAAGCGGCATAATTGTCAACTTTAGTTCTGGTTGGGGAAGGTCAACTTCGCCGGAAGTCGCGCCCTATTGCGCTTCCAAGTGGGCAATAGAAGGACTTACGCGATCGCTCGCTCAAGAATTGCCCGCAGGTATGGCAGCAGTTCCTTTGAATCCGGGGATAATTCACACCGATATGCTGGACATTTGTTTCGGCGAAGATGCAGCAAGTTACACATCAGCCAAAGCCTGGGTGCAAAAAGCAGTTCCTTTTTTACTAAAATTAAAACCTTCCGATAACGGAATGCCGATGACCGTTCCTGGATAATACAGCAACCCTGGCAGGATTTACGCACATCTCTCTTTTCTTCTCCTCTGCGCCCTCTGCGCTCTCTGCGGTTCATTAAAAAATTCAAAAATGAAATAAAATTGCTATATTCCCCAATCATATCAAATCCGTTAGCTTCGGAATAGTAAATTCGAGTTCACTGTCAACAGTCAACAGTCAACAGTCAACAGTCAACAGTCAACATCATTCCGGTGTAACCGGAAATGATATCACAACTCTTTCCCCAAATAGCCACTGTGAACTTGCCGCTAACCTCCCCCTCGCAAACAGAAACTCGCAAAGCAGACCACCTGCGGATTTGCCTCGAAGAAGACGTACAATTTCGCGAAACTACCAGCGGCCTAGAACGCTACCGTTTTGATCACTGCTGTTTGCCAGAACTCGATCGCACTGAAATTGATTTAACATCCACATTTCTCGGCAAAAAACTAGCCGTTCCCCTGCTAATTTCCTCAATGACTGGTGGCACAGAATTAGCCCAGAAAATCAATTATCGCCTCGCCGATGTCGCTCAAGAATACAAACTAGCAATGGGAGTCGGTTCCCAGCGAATTGTTGTAGAAAATCCTCAACTAGCTCCTACATTTGCCGTCCGTCGCCGCGCTCCCGATATTCTCCTGTTTGCCAATATCGGAGCCGTTCAATTAAATTACAATTACGGTTTGGAAGAGTGCCAAAAAATTGTTGATATTTTAGAAGCAGACGCACTAATTTTGCACCTCAATCCGCTGCAAGAGTGCGTTCAAACCGAAGGCGATACTAACTTTAAAGGACTGCTAGATAAAATTGCCAAATTGTGCGCTAAATTACCAGTACCAGTTATTGCTAAAGAAGTCGGCAACGGTATTTCTGGAAAAATGGCACATAAATTGCTCGCGGCTGGAGTAAGTGCGATCGACATTGCCGGGGCCGGAGGCACTTCTTGGGCGAAAATAGAAGGAGAGCGAGCTAAAGATGGCAAGCAGCGCAGGCTGGGCGCAACCTTTGCTGACTGGGGAATACCGACAGCCGAGTGCATTGTCAGCACCCGCGCCGTAGCGCCGGATGTTCCTCTGATTGCCTCTGGAGGCTTGCAGAATGGGTTGGATGCAGCGAAGGCTCTCGCCCTCGGCGCCGATATTGCGGGGCTGGCGCGGCCGTTTCTGCAAGCTGCAGCGGAATCGGAATCAGCCGCAGCCCTCCTAGCTGAAGTTTTGATTGCAGAAATCGCCACGGTGATGTTCTGTACGGGCTGCGGTAATTTGGATGAGTTAAAACATTCTGGGGTTTTGGAAAGGTTAAGATAAAAGTGAGTCAGTTGGCAGTTGGCAGTTGGCAGTTGGCAGTTGTTAGTTGGCAGTTGTTAGTTGGCATTAGTCAACAGTTAACAGTCAACAGTTAACAGTCAACAGTCAACAGTCAACAGTCAACAGTTAACAGTCAACAGTTAACAATTACCAATTATCTAATGAAAGATTTCCTAAAATATACCTGTGCAAGTTTGCTGGGAACCTTCCTAGGACTGTTGCTGCTGGGCAGCATAGGATTAGGCGGACTGGTACTGCTAATTGCTCTGGCGGCATCGTCGTCTAAAGATTCAGGCCCGCAAGTTAAAGATAAGTCGGTATTGGTATTAGACCTTTCTTTAAATATCACCGACAGCAAACCAAGCCGTAGCACTAGCGCGGCGATTGAAGAAGTGCTTTCGGACGATTCCGGCGATACAGTGACGCTGCGGACTGTTTTAGACTCGATCGAATATGCGAAAAAAGACCCGAAAATCGTTGGCATTTATCTCGAAGGCAGCTCGGAGTCGAGCAGCACCGGGTTTGCCAATCTCAAAGAAGTTCGATCGGCCTTGCAGCGTTTCCGAGATGCCAAAAAACCCATTTTTGCTTACCAGATGGACTGGAATGAGCGAGATTATTACCTTGGTTCCGTTGCTAATACAATTGCCGTCAATCCTTACGGCGCTTTGGAAATCAACGGTTTTAGCAGTCAGGGAATGTTTTTCACCGGTGCTTTGGAGAAATACGGCGTGGGAGTGCAAGTGACTCGCGTCGGCAAATACAAGTCAGCCGTTGAGCCGTTTTTGCTCACAAAAATGAGTCCCGAAAATCGTCAGCAAACTCAAAAGTTGCTCGGAGATATGTGGGGAGAATACCTGAAAACTGTCGCTCCGAGCCGCAAAGTGACTGTTCCGCAACTGCAAGCGCTTGCAGATAATGGCGGAACTTTGATGGCTGACGAAGCTCTCAAAAACAAGTTAGTTGATAAGGTTGTATACTTTGACGAAATATCGACCGAACTCAAAAAACTCACAGGAACAGATGGCGAAAACAAATCTTTTAAGCAAATTAGTTTGAAAAACTACGCGAGAGTTGCTGAGGATAAAAACTCAACTCGCGCTGACAAGAAAAACCAAATTGCTATACTTTACGCCGAGGGAGAGATTGTAGACGGCGAAGGGGGCCCGACTCAAGTAGGAGGCGATCGCATCGCTCAAGAAATGCGGAAAATTCGAGAAGATAACGACGTAAAAGCAGTGGTTTTGCGCGTCAACAGTCCCGGAGGCAGCGCCACGGCGGCCGAAGTAATCGGACGCGAAGTTGTACTGACGGGCAAAAAGAAACCAGTTATCGTTTCGATGGGCAATTTAGCAGCTTCCGGCGGCTATTGGATTGCGATGGGTTCCAGCCGCATTTTTGCCGAACCCAATACGATTACGGGTTCGATCGGCGTTTTTGGAATGTTGCTCAACGTCGAAAAGTTGGCTGCTAACAACGGCCTGAGTTGGGACGTTGTGAAAACCGCCCGCTTTGCGGATACTAACACGATTTCCCGTCCGAAAAATCCTCAAGAATTGGCGAATATTCAGAGAATAGTCGATCGCATTTACGATCGATTTATTACTAAAGTCGCCAACTCCCGCAAACTGCCGAAAAACAAGGTACAAGAAATTGCTCAAGGCAGGGTGTGGTCTGGTACGGCCGCGAAACAGTTGGGTTTAGTCGATGAAATTGGCGGGCTTGAAGATGCTGTCAGAGAGGCGGCGAAGCAAGCTAAACTCGGCGACGATTGGCAGTTAGAAGAATATCCAAAACGCCGCAGTTTGGAGGAGCGAATTTTGGAAAGAATTTCCGGCGTTCACGTTTTGAAACCAGCCGCCAAACTCGACCCGCTAACGGCCGAATTTAAGACAATGCAAGATGAATTGGCTGTGATCAAGTCGATGAACGACCCGCAGGGGATTTACGTTCGCTTGCCTTTCAATTTGCGGATTGATTAATTATATCAATTCCGGTAGCATCGGAATAGTAAAATCCAGTCAACAGCGATGCCATGAGCGAAGCCGAAGGGTCAACAATTCCCGATGGTAAAACCGGCATCGATCTAATTCATCTGCGTTAATCTGTGTTAATCTGTCTGTATCTGCGGTTTAAAAAAGAGAATTTCAGCAAGCGCAGATGACAAGGGATTGACGCTGATTCACGCGCTTGTCGAGAATAGAGATATCAATAATTCCGATGCTAACAGATTTGATATTAATACCAAATCCGGGATTTTTACCTCTTTATTCTTCAGTCCCCCTCTGTGCGGACGAAAGTTTTGCTATTGAATCGTTGCAAGCGCTGAGTCTGATCGGGGTTTTTAACGCGGATTTGGTAAAAGTAGGCTGACGCATCCTACCAACAACTGAAAAACCCGGTTTCTTGAAGAAGCCGGGTTTATGAATACCCTAAAAGTCGATCGACTGGGAATTGGCAATATTTGTTATGCTGCACGCTGAGTTAACAATCCCCAGACGAAAAGTACCACGAGCGCACCTAGGACTGCAAAAGCTATGCTGGTTATACTAAATCCTGCTACAGCTCCCCCGCTCGTCCCGAATAAGACTTGAGCTAGATAACCTCCCACTACCGCGCCCACAATTCCTAAACCTGTTGTGGCCAGAAAACCGCCGCCTTGAGTTCCCGGATAAATAGCTTTGGCGATCGCACCGGCAATCAGTCCTAAAACAATCCAAGCAATAAATCCCATTTCTTTTTCTCCTGAATACTTAAACTTTTCTTGTGCCTTGTCTTATGTTCTAAGAATAACAACTCCTATCCCGCCCTTACCTCTACCGCAGGGATGAACCGAAAGTGGTAGGATTTCTCATGAATCGTCCGAGTTTGAGGCTTTTTAATATCTCAAAAGAGTTAACCCACTTTTTCTAGGGAAGAAAGGTACTTATGCTCAAAGCAAAAGGGAAATAGGAGAATGTTTTCTGGGACTTTTTGTGTTTTACTGGTAAAAAAATTACAATAATTCAGTGAAATGAGGAAAGTTTGCGCCCGATGGATCTGACTCTGTGCATGATTGTGAAGAATGAAGAGGCAACACTGTCGCGGACTTTGGACAGCGTTAAGGGTGTTGTTGACGAAATAGTCGTGGTGGATACGGGATCGGGCGATCGCACCCGTGAAATTGCCCGAGAATCCGGGGCGAGGGTTTATGACTTTGAATGGTGCGACGACTTCGCAGCGGCGCGCAATGAGTGTCTCAAGCACGCCCAGGGCGACTGGATTTTGGTGTTGGATGCCGATGAGGTTTTGGTACCGGACATTGTACCTGCGATCGAGCAGGCAATTGGGAGCGATCGGCTGCTGCTGATCAATCTCATCCGCCAAGAAATCGGTGCATCTCAATCTCCCTATTCCCTAGTGTCGCGCTTGTTTCGAAATCGCCCCAACATCCGCTTTTCTCGCCCTTACCACGCCATGGTAGACGACAGCGTGGCTGAGATTGTGCACAGGGAACCAAATTGGAAAATAGCTTCTCTCCCCGATGTGGCGATTTGGCACTCTGGTTATCAAAAAGATGCGATCGCCGCAAAAGGTAAATTCCAAAAAGCTCAAGCAGCAATGGAACGCTACATCGCTTATTATCCAAACGATGCTTATGCTTGTAGCAAATTAGGTGCGCTGTATGTAGAAAGCGGGCAAATCGGGCGGGGAATTAATTTATTAACCAAAGGCTTGACTGCGGCGGCAATTGATGATTCTATTGTTTACGAACTCAACTATCATTTGGGAATTGCTTATCGCCAGCAGCAGCAGTTTGCCAAAGCAAAAGAACATTATCAAGCGGCAATTAATACCAATGTGTTCCCGCCAATCAAGTTGGGTGCTTACAATAATTTGGGCAATTTGTTCAAAGATGAAGGAGATTTGAAATCTGCTGAAAAAGCTTACAAAGCAGCTTTAAAAATAGACCCCAATTTTGCAGCAGGTCACTATAATTTAGGACTAACGCTGAAGGCAGCCGGAAATTTAGCAGATGCGATCGCCTATTACCGACAAGCCATTAAAATTGCTCCCGAACACGCCGAAGCTCATCAAAACTTGGCAGTAGCCTTGCTGAAAATTGGCAAAATGCCAGAGAGTTTAGCAGAATTCAAAAGAGCGATCGCCCTTCACGAACAGCGCCGCCCATTTGAAGCAGAACGCCTGCGCCGGGGACTGCAAGAAATGGGTTTAATTTGACATACTCCCCAGCCTGAAGGCGTGGGGATTCTTTACGCTTCATTGACGGACGCTACCGAGGTAGTCTTACTCTGTCTCGACGTACATTTAGAGTCGTGCCGATGCCCCAGGCCGACTTTTTCTATATTTACCGAAGCGTTTTCATCTCGGTCGTGTTCTGTACCGCAATTTAAGCAAAGTATAGAACGCACAGACAAATCAATTTTTCCCCATTTATATCCGCAATCAGAGCAAGTTTGGCTTGTAGGTTCCCATCGACTAATAATTACGAACTCACGTCCATACTTTTCCGACTTTGCCTCAACTAAGACCCTAAACTCTCTCCAACCTTGCTGGCTAATTGCTCTAGACAGTTTACGGTTTTTAACCATTCCTGATACATTCAAATCTTCCAAAACGATATTTTGGTTTTCACTAACTACTTTGGTTGATATTTTGTGCAAGAAATCTTTGCGAGTCTCAGCAATCTTGTTGTGCTGTTTGGCAAGTTGAATACGGGTTTTGCTTCTTCGTTTAGAGTCTTTGTGTTGACGCGCTAACTTGCGCTGAAGTTGGCGTACCTTGCGGTCTACCGCTTTATAGCAGGGGCTTACAGCTTTTTCACCGTTGCTCATCACAGCAAAAGTTTTAATACCCAAGTCAATCCCGACACTTTGGTTTTTGGCGTCGAGTTGAACGGGTTCTACTTCTACTACAAAGCTCAAAAAATAGCGGTTAGCGCAGTCTTTAATTATCGTAACTGAGCTAGGCTCTGACGGTAGATCTCTAGACCAAATCGGCTTGACAATACCCATCTTTGCTAAATAAACACCCTGCCCCTTGACTGAAAACCCACCGCGAGTTAGTCTAGCTGACTGACTAGAGGTGCGTTTTTTGAATTTAGGGTAGCCAACCTTTTGCCCCTTTCTCTTACCTTTACAGGCATCGAAAAAATTCTTGAAGGCTGCCTCTAAATCAGCTACCGACTGCTGCAAAGGAATTGCCGACACTTCACTAAGCCAAGCTCTTTGATCAGTCTTTTTTGCCTGAGTGATAACAATCTTTTGGAGTTCAGCCGATTTAGGCTTCTTTTGAGATTGTTTGCAGATTGCAAGAGCATCGTTATACACAACACGAACGCAACCGAACAACTGAGCTAAGCTCTGCTGCTGTTGGCTTGTTGGATAGAAACGGTACTGATATCTTGCTTTCATGCTTACCATGATAACATAATAGGGTAGCAATTGGGTAGCCCAATAACCAGAGAAAGATTAAGTATTCGCATTGCCGTGAGTCGGCTAGAGAAGTTGCGGAGAATTGCCAAACAGAAAGAAAAAACAATGACCCAACTTATAGAGGGCTGGATTGATAAACTTAAAGAGGAAAAGCCGTCCTAGAAGGACGGGGCTTTAGACCCAGTTTTTCGGTAACTGAAATTATGGCTTTTATGGGCGGGCAGGATGCCCACCATAAAATCAAATTCTCGGAGTGTGGAACAGGCCGGAAAGCCTGTTCATTAAAAATATTCCAAGATCTGAGATGCAACCAGCAAAATCAAGCAATTATCTCTACTTTGCCGCTATCCAAATCGTAGCGACCCCCAACAACTTTAAGCTTGCCCGCTTTGACTGCCTCAGCTAAAATAGGCGACGAGGATTGTAACTTATTTACATTCATTTTGACATTAGCTCTGACTGCGTTATCCCACGCATCACCTGTTTGACCTTTAGTCGAATCAACTGCGGGTTTAATCGCCGCCACCAAAGTGCTAATGTGACCAGGCACAGCTTTGCCATCTAAAGCTGCTTTGACAGCACCGCAGCGTTCGTGACCCAGAATTACTAATAGTGGCACGCCTAATTCTAAGGCCGCATATTCTATATTTCCGAGAACTACATCGTCGAGAAAATTGCCAGCTACTCGAATATCAAATAAGTCCCCTAATCCTTGGTCGAAAATAATTTCGGGAGCAACGCGCGAATCAGAACAAGCCAGGATGGTTGCAAACGGATGTTGACCCTGTGCTACTTCTACAATTCGCGATCGGGCTTGGTCGGGAAATGTCCGTTTTTGCTCCATGTAGCGTTGATTCCCCGCCATCAATTTCTTAAGAGCACTGCTAGGAGTAATGTCAGAGATTGCCTCTGCCTTTGCTGCTTCGGCTTGTAAAAAGGCAGGTGCCAAGCTTGCCGCCAGCATCCCTGCACCAGCCCTCAACATTAAATTGCGTCGCGAAATCATGCTTCTACTTCCGCTTTCAGTCATTGCTTGTAACTCGGTTCAATTTTTTCTATTTTATACCATAAGATATCCCACAAGCTCAGCCAGACTTGTTTGATTTTTCTTTACACGCAGCTCCGGCACAATGTAAACTTCAAAAAAGTGACCCATTTTTATTTCATTCATATTTTATTTAGTAAAGTCAACTGCGGTCATCCTTCTACCGGCAGGGGATGCTAGAATGTATCTAAAACGACAATTATTTATCAATGGATCGAAATGTCCTACGTCGCCAGCATTCATATCTATCCGGTCAAGTCCCTTGACGGCATAGCAGTCAGTCAAGCCACTATTCTAGCCAGCGGAGCTCTATCCGGCGATCGCTCTTTTGCAATCTGCGATGCAGCAGGAGAATTGGTTAACACTAAGCACAACAGCGGAGTCTGTTTTCTACGCTTATCCTTTGACATCGAAAATAGAATTGCCGGCCTGAAAATTCAAGACACCGAACAAGAATTTTTTTTTCATGTAGATAGAGAACGCCCGGGAATAGAATCTTGGTTGAGCAGCTACTTCGGTTTCCCCGTCAAGTTAATTGAAAACTTGCTGACAGGTTTTCCAGACAATACCGCTGCACCAGGGCCAAGCATTATCAGTACCGAAACAATTGCCGAAGTTGCATCTTGGTTTCCGAGAGTTTGCGTTAACGAGATGCGCCATCGCTTGCGAGCTAATATTGAAATAGGAGATGTCCCGGCGTTTTGGGAAGACCAACTTTTCCCACAAGCAGATGAAATTGTGAGGTTGAAAATAGGAACAGTAATATTTGAAGCTATTAATCCCGGTCAGCCATGTATCCTATCTACGCGAAATTATGGGGCGAAAGCAGGCGATCCCAATTTTAAAAATATACTAACAGCCAAGCAGAAGGAAATCATGCCTGACCTGGTAAACAAAGGGCATTTAAATCACTTTAGTCGGCTGATAGTTAACACGCGACTCGCACCTCACGCAGCAGAAAAAATATTACACATAGGAGACGAAGTTCACATTCTGGGCGTCAGCAACTCTCTATTGAATACCATTTCTGATTAGTTGTAGTTTACGAGTCCGATCAAGCCGGCGGCAACTCCAAATTAAGCTGACCCAACACACCTGTTCTAAAATCGTTTAACATCTGCCGCGCCGTTCGTTCGACATCTCCTTTATACCTGTCTTTTGCTACCTCGTGCAAATAATCTTCGCCATTACTAGATGCTATATCTAATTTATACCTGGATTTGAAACCAGATACTGACATCAAAGTTTCATCAGCAGCCTCAAGCTCTATGAGCAAATCTACCATAGCCGCGGCTACTACCTGATTGTCGTAAGCTGCTTCGCCAATATCTTCGCAAATAGCTAATTTTATGGCATTTTCTTGATTGTTAATGCGGGTGGGGATGATTCCGGGGGCATCTAATAACTCAATTTCGTCAGAAATGCGAATCCATCTGAGTGATTTAGTTACTCCAGCTTTGCGGGCACTGTCCACTACTCTCCGCCCTAACAGCCGATTGATTAAAGCAGATTTTCCGACATTTGGAAAGCCCATTACCACTGCCCGAACTGGACGGGGCAGCATACCTCGATCGAACCTGCGTTTATTTAACTGCACCCCAGCATCCTGCACGGCATCCGCCACATCGTGTACTCCTTGCCCGTGTTCGGCATTAGTAAAATACGCAGTTTCCCCTTGAGACTCAAACCATGTTTCCCACGCCTCGCGCGATCGAGGCGTAATCATATCCATGCGGTTGACGACCAATACTCGCGGCTTGCCACCCACCCAACTCGGCATTTGGGGGTGATAAGTAGCCAATGGAATGCGGGCATCTCGGACTTCGAGCACCACATCTACCCGCTTTAGCTGTTCTTTTAATGCCCGTTCAGCTTTGGCAATGTGACCGGGATACCAGTGAATTTTCATAATATGAAGGAAGAAGGAAGAGGGAAGAAGGAAGAGGGAAGAGGGAAGAGGGAAGAGGGAAGAGACTTAACATAAATCTTTGATCGAGCCAGTCAACCGCAGACGAAAGGCAGATAAATGTAGATAATTTCCTAATTGGAAAGCGACTTTTACAATAAATCTCAGGAATAAATAAGAAGGAACTAACCACAGAGGGCGCAGAGAGCGCAGAGAGAAGAAAGGAGAGGGAAAAAGGAAGAAATCAGGAAAATGGAGAAGGGATCAAGGAAAAGGTCAGAAGCAATAAGAAAGAGTTGTCTTACTTCTTACTTCTTACTTCTTCCTTCTTCCTTCTTCCTTCTGTTAAGGTACAATCAAAACTGCACAAGGAGACAGATTGATCACCCGATTGGTAACGCTGTCAGACGCCCCATCATCGGTTAAACCCATCCCCCGACAGCCCATCACAATCAAATCGGCCCCAATTTCGTCAGCCACATCACAAATCGTGAAAGCAGGTTTGCCTTCCCGTTCGATGATTTCAGCTTCGATTCCCTGCTGGGAAAACATCGATTGGGCCTCAGACAGCAGTTTAGCGACTGCTTCGGGGGAACTCATCACCTCTCGCGCGGGGGCGTCGGCCTCCTCGGCTGGGGGCTCGACTACCGAGAGAATAACTAAGCGAGAGGCGTAGGTTTTCACAATATTGATAACCTTTTCCGCGGCTTCGCGGGCTTCTCGGCTTTGATCGACAGGAAATAAGACAGTCTTGAACATAACGCACATCTCCCGGTACGGACTCCGATAAAATGTTTACCAAGAAATTGGGTTTAAAGCCCTGTCCTTCTAGGACGGCTTTTTATTCAATGTTTTAATATAGTCCCTGAGAACCTCAGCAGGCCATACTTGCTCCAATTGAGCATCAGCAACTAACTCCTCCCATTCCATTTCAGTTAGCCGTAAGTTGTATACTTTGGTTCTTGCCATTGTCGCCTGTTTAAGGTACTGTGCTAATTATAGTGGCAAAGGTAATCAACCACTTACAAAACCTTGCTGCCAAACGGCAAAGCACTGAACATTGACAATTAAATCTATGCGGTTCTACTGCATTGTTCTAGTTTTTTCCTAGCAGTGGGTAAAGGATTTATAGGGGCTAGACGAACAGTATTGTGAAACAAATTTGTTTCTTTCCTCAAACAGGACTTGCAGCAATGCAAATAGGGTAGGGCATACCCGAATTAACGCTTTGGGAGAATCCCACCTCTGGTCTAGATGACGCAAGGACTCTAGGTTAAGTGGTTTCGTTGAACCAAGAATCTCCCTGCCTGATAGTCGGAGAGTGCCAAGTTGAGCCAATCAGTGCCGTTTGTTTCATCTTCCGTTTTTTGTACGGACGCGGTTGAATGCGTCCGAGGCCCAAGTGCAAGTGACCAGTGCCGCCATTTCAACGGAATTCGACAAAAACACACATATTAGGAGGTTAATCCTGTGACAAAAAAAACTGTAGCAAATTTATCGGCATCGGACTTATCGGGCAAACGGGTATTGGTGCGGGCGGACTTTAACGTGCCGCTCGACAACGGCAATATCACCGATGATACTCGCATCCGGGCGGCTCTGCCGACAATTCAAGATTTAGCGTCCAAGGGCGCTAAGGTGATTTTGTGCAGCCACTTCGGCCGCCCCAAGGGTGTGACGGAGAAGTTGCGCTTGACGCCGGTTGCCAAACGCCTGTCGGAATTGTTGGGCAAAGAGGTCAAAAAGACTGACGACTGCATCGGTGATGAAGTCGCTGCTACAGTCGCCGCGATGGCTGATGGCGATGTGGTTTTGCTGGAAAATGTCCGCTTCTACCCAGAGGAGGAGGCAAACGACCCGGAATTTGCTAAGAAGTTAGCTTCTGTGGCCGATTTGTATGTCAATGATGCTTTTGGTACGGCTCACCGGGCTCACGCTTCTACTGAGGGCGTTACTAAGTATCTGAGTCCTTCTGTGGCTGGGTTTTTGATGGAGAAGGAATTGCAATATCTCGGTAGTGCGATCGACAATCCTCAGCGTCCTTTAGCTGCTATCATCGGCGGTTCTAAGGTTTCTAGCAAGATTGGAGTCATTGAAAAACTGCTCGAAAAGTGCGACAAACTGCTGTTGGGCGGTGGCATGGTTTTCACGTTCTACAAAGCTCGCGGCTTGAACGTGGGCAAGTCTTTGGTGGAAGATGACAAGCTGGAACTGGCTAAGTCTTTGGAAGCTAAAGCAAAGGAACGGGGAGTTACTTTTCTGTTGCCTACTGATGTGGTAGTTGCTGACAAGTTTGCTGCTGATGCTAACACTCAAACTGTCTCTGTTGAGAACATTCCCGACGGTTGGATGGGTTTGGATATTGGCCCGGATTCTGTGAAAACTTTCCAAGATGCTTTGGCCGATTGCAAAACGGTAATCTGGAACGGGCCGATGGGCGTGTTTGAGATGGAGAAGTTTGCTGCGGGAACCGAAGGTATTGCTCATTCTTTGGCTGGAATTACTAAAACTGGTACTACCACAATTATCGGTGGTGGTGACTCGGTGGCGGCTGTTGAACAGTTGAATTTAGGTGAACAAATGAGCCACATTTCTACTGGTGGTGGTGCTAGTTTGGAGCTGCTCGAAGGTAAGGAATTGCCTGGTGTTGCTGCTTTAGATGAAGCTTAATTAAGTTAAGTAGGGCGGGCAAAGCCCGCCTTGCTGGAAGCAGGTCTAAATCCTTGGCTGCGAATCATTTTTTTGAAGATTTACCGCAGAGGGCGCAGAGAACGCAGAGCAAGAGAATAGAGAGAAGGATATGGGTTTAAAGTCTACAATTTGCTAGTATAATTTGTTTGAAGTAGCAGTGAGGTTTGTTTGTGAAACTTAAACTCTTGGCAACTGTAACGGCCTGTTTAGCTTTGTTTGGGCTGGCAGCTCCCGTCACAGCTCAAAATCCAGATCATGTTAGGCAATTGCTGGAAACTAAAGAGTGCGAGGGCTGTGACTTGAGAAATGCTGATTTGTTCAAGGCTAGCTTGTACAGAGCTAATTTAAGAGGAGCGGATTTAAGCGGAGCAAATCTCTATGAAGCTAATTTGCTAGAAGCGGATTTAAGTGGTGCTAATTTGGCGAATGCTAACTTAGTTAATGCGGAGATGTATGGTGCTGAATTGAATGGTGCTAATCTGCGAAATGCGGATTTGTCTAATGCTTTTTTGGGGCGAGCGAATCTGACGAGTGCGGATTTGCGCGGTGCTAAACTTTTTAATGCGAATCTGGGGGAAGCTTATCTGCTGCAAGCTAATTTGTCGAATGCGGATTTGAGGCGTTCGCTGCTGTTTAGAGTTAATTTGAATCGCGCGAATTTAAGCGGAGCGGATATGTCTTTCGCTGATGTGCGCGATACTAATTTGCAGAATGCTATTTTGTCAAATACTAGGCTTCCTCGGGCTCAATTGACCGGGACAAATATTGATGCGGCGAATAACGTGCGGCAGGCTGATTTGGAACGTGCCAACTTGCGGGGTACGAATTTGGGGCCGGGGGTTTGCGTGATAACTACTTTTCCTTATTGTGTTTTGAATTTAGATTGAATCTTTGGGGCGGGCTAGAAGCCCACCCCACTCATTTTTTCAAGAAACAGGATTATTAAAATTGATGCACACCAGCTTAGAGTGCGTCAGCCGCGATTATTTTGGCAGCTACGGGAGTTTTTGACCCCGCCCCAAAAACCGATATCGTGCCACGTAAGCTCCTGAGTGGTGAACCCAAATGTTAGACCCTAATTCAAGCTCCTAGATTCATCTGCGGAGTCAATCTAAAATCTAAAATCTAAAATCTAAAATCGACTGACGGGCTGGCGCGCCCTAGGTTGAGTTCCGAGCTAAGTTTGAGGTGGTTTGTATCCTCTTTCTAGGGCAAATTTCACAAGCTGGGCACGATTTTCTAACTGTAATTTACTGAAAATGCTGCCTAAATGAGCTTGCACAGTCCGGGGGCTAATAAACAGCCGATCGCTAATTTGTTTGTTAGTATAACCCTGGATCACTTCCCAAAAAACTCTTTCCTCGGCTGGTGTTAAAGGCAAAGGTGCAGGTGCTGGCAATACTGCCACAAATTGTGGTTCCACCGCCCTACCGCTAGAAGTTTGCAGCAGTCGGACAATCTCGGCGTGAATGCGGTGAGAGCGCTCTAACTGCGCCTTTACCTTGGCTAAGATTTCTTCAGACTGAAAAGGTTTTACCAGATAATCGTCACCGCCGATCGAATGACCTTCAACTTTTGACTCAATCTCGCCTTGACCCGACAAAAATATAAAGGGGACTAACTGTCCCAAACGGGTAGTTCGCAAACGGCGACAAAACTCAAACCCGTCCATTTCCGGCATCATGACATCTGAAATTACCAAATCTGGGGGGGCATTTTCAAACATCGAGAGCGCCTCAACCCCTGAATTAGCGCATTCCACCCGATATCCTTGACTTTCCAGGTACATTGCTAAGACTGTTTGACAGTCTGCTTCGTCGTCAACCACTAATATTCTTTCCATGACAGGCTTGCACCAATTCCAGTTGGACAGTTCTTGAAACTGCCAGTCCCAAAGTAGGAACTTAAATGAGTGTACCTCCTGCAACTTGATAAAGGCTCGCAATTTCAAGACGCCACACTTTCTCAAATAGTCCAATTAGGGGCGCCTAGCGCATAAAAGGGGAAGCAGTAGAGCAATATGGGGAACAATATCCTTCTTTGATTCGCCTATCATCAAAAGCTACAACTTTTTATGAGGAAGCGTCAACTTTTATGCAGAAAATAGAAGGTAAAAGAAAGAATTTAATCCTATAAAACAGAAATCTTGGTGACACTTACACTATTCCTATCCTAGACCCGACATTGAAAGGTTTTTAGATTTTTCTGGTTCGGACACAGGTACAAATGGGATAACGCGATCAGGTGCTACTACTGGGGGCGGCGCGAACAAACTCGGGTCGGCAACCAACATACTTTCAATTATCGCTGCTGGTTCGGGGCGACTGAACAGATACCCCTGCATGATATCGCACTGATGTTGTTTCAAAAAATCTAGTTCTGCTTCTGTTTCCACTCCCTCAGCAATTACTGTCATATTCAAACTGTGACCAAGTAAAATTACTGCTGTAGTAATAGCAGCATTTTGAGTATCTTCGTTGGCATTACGGACGAAAATTCGATCGATCTTTAAACTGTCAAAGGCAAATTGCTTAAGATATCCTAAAGTAGCGTAACCGGTGCCGAAGTCGTCAATAGCAATCCGAATTCCTAGAGCTTTTAGTTGGTTTAAAGTAGCGCCTGCTACTGTCGCATTTTCCACCAAAGCGCTTTCGGTCATTTCTAATTCTAAATTAGCCGGCTCCAAGCCTGTAGTTTCCAATATTTGGACGATTCGCGCCTTGAGTTCCGGGTCGGACAACTGCCGGGCCGACAAGTTTACTGATATTGTAAAGGGCGAAAACCCTGCAGCCAGCCAACTAGCGGCTTGAGCGCAAGCTGAAAGCAGTACCCACTCGCCAATCTGAATAATTAAACCTGTTTCTTCTGCTAAGGGAATAAAATCGGCGGGAGAAATTATACCTCGATCGGGATTTTGCCAGCGCACTAAAGCTTCGGCGCCGATAACTTGGCCGGTAGCAATATTCACTTGTGGCTGATAATATACCTGAAACTCACCTTGTGCCAAAGCGTGGCGCAACAAAGCTTCGAGAGCAAACTTTTCAGGAGAGAGGGTTGTAACCTTGGTGGAGTCGTTAACTAAATCTTTGAGTCTGGCTTCTGCTTGGTGAAGCGCGACTGTCAGCGGTTGAGTAATAGTTTGCCGTTTCAAGACGCGAGAAGCAATGGCTCCCAGCAATTCAGCTTTGGTAAACGGCTTTGTCAAGTAATCGTCTGCCCCCAATTCCATCCCCCGACGAAAATCGGTTTTGTCACTTTGAGCCGTGAGGAAAATAAATGGAATTGTTGCAGCTAGCGAGTTTTGCCGCAGAGTCCGCAATACGTCATAACCGTCGAGTTCCGGCATCTGCACGTCGCACAAAATTAAATCCGGTATCTCCGAAAGTGCCATCTGCACCCCAGCTCGACCGTTTTCAGCGGCAATGACCCGGTAGCTGTGAGATTCCAGGAGATGCAGAAGAGTTTCCCGGATTAATTCGTCGTCTTCAATCACCAAAATTTTGAGCATGATACTTAGATAATAGATGGCACTATATATCTGAACCTGACTAACTCTAGCATACTCAAACTAGCAAATTAATAATTCAGCTAATTAGCCCATAAATGATTAGCCAAATGGCTGAATATTTCCCCTCCGTTCTTAAGTCACAATCAAAGATCGGCCCAAATTGGGAAGATTTCGATCTCTTTCAAGAGCCGAAAACTGCTGCGCCCGACTCGTTTGATAAATTTTTATTACAAAATAACCGATATTTCTCATAAAAAAATTTTCAGCTAACAGTTTCACTGCGCGGATGGCGGAAATTACTCAGGCAATAACTTATATGATGTCTGATTAATTGTTCATAATTAGTCAGTGTTTGTACTGACAAGTAGAGTTTTCTCTCAATGGATGAATCAGGACGCAGCGTCCTGATTCATCCAAAAAAGGATACTTGCTTTCAGAGAACAGTCGTGGAGAGATAAAAATTTGAGATTAAGGTTCAATCTGCCAGATTTATCTGTGAAGTGAATCTAAAATCTAAAATCGACTAATGGAGAACTTAATTATGGTTCTATAACCGGAAATCATAATTATCCACGGCCTTAATTCACAGGCTTACTGGAATTCGCGCAAAATTTTTCATCTACAATTGCAGAAGTGATACTGACAGCCTGCATAGATGACGGAATGATTAGGTCTTGCGGAACTACCAGGGTCTTTTTACAAACCAGCTCGCTACTGCCTACAGAGGCAAAGTTCCAAGCATAAAATTCGGGAGTGCTGACTGTCGCATTGGCCGGATGTAAACCTAGTGCAGTCACCAATACTAATCCCAAAGTCACTAAAGCTACGATCGCGAATCTCAGCATATTCTTTGTTTGAACCGGATAACTTACCTGATTGGTATTACCTTATTATTGCCTGGGTGGATCGAGAGCGTCAATAGCAGTTATTCCGCCGTTAGGTTCAACTCGTAAGCGATCGGCTCAGATGCTTGAGAAACTACCACAAATTCATAAAAACCAGCATCATCCAGCAATCCCGACCAACTCAGCCCCTCTGCATCTTCCAGCAAAGCTCGCGCGCCCTTTGTCCGCCCCGGAGTATAAATTGACAGCAGAGTAGATTTGCGCGGTGCTTGCAAATTCACGCGCAAAGTTTGATTTTGAGCGAACCTGGCAATATAAGCTTTCCCTTCTCCGGGTTTGAGATTGCCTGTGAGGCGTTTGCTCTTCGATAGGCGGTCAAATTCAACGCTTTCGACAGTTGATCCCGCTTGTAAGGCTTCGAGTTCGTCGGCGGTAATTGCTTGCCAAATTTGTCCGATCGGCAAACCGATGATATTGCGATCGCGCGGCTGTTGTGGAAACCAATAAAAGAACCTAGCATCAGCCAAATCGTACAAAGCCCGACTGCTCAAATTCAGCTTGTTAACCTCTGTTTTCCAGCGATCGATATCAGTGGTGTCGTAAGTGCCCAACCGCGCTCTAGCGTCGCTGCTGAGATTTTCCAGCTTATCGAGCAACTCGTCGCCGATTTTCTGCCACCTTTCGCGCCATTGGCGATCGTCATCGCCTTCTTTTAACAGCCGTCCGCCCAATTCCGGGTATTTGGCATAGAAAGTCTCGTCCACAAGGTTGACGTAACCGCTATAAAATCGATCGTCAATTTTGAGCTTTACAAAGCGATCTTGCAAAGCATCTTCTTGCTGCTGCTTCGGGCTGGAAGGCTGGGAAACTTTCTGCACTTTTGATTGCAGATTTAACAAAGAATTGCCCGCAAACCAGCCAACTCCCCCCATAGTTGATAGCACAGCCACCACAAACAAAAACATTTTCCAAGCAGGCATCTTTTGCTGATTGCCAATAGCAGCAACTCGCACCGGAGTTCCCGGCAGTTTTGGCGCGGGGGCGGGCACGGGTATAGGCGAGAGATCCGGTGGCTGCGTGGGCCCAAAATCCGGGGCTGGTGGCAAAGGTTGCTGTAAAGGCGGATTCCCCGAGAGAGCGAGCATTACCTCGCGAGCCGAGGAGTAACGCTGGCTCGGCTGCTGAGCAAGCATTTTATCCAGCACCAGGGACAAATTTGGAGACAGAGAACATTCCCCCCGCCAGTTCCAATTCAGGGTATGGCTGTCGAGCAATTGATGCGGTTCCTTCCCCGTCAGCAACACCAAAACCGTGGCCGCCAGAGCGTACAAATCGCTGTGGGGAGAGACGATTCCCATCTGCATCTGTTCGACGGGAGCATAGCCGAGCTTGCCGATGCGAGTCGCGGGGGCGAGAGTGCCGTTAGCCTCAGCGAAAAGAGACTCTACGGTGGCGGCGACTTGTTTTACTCCGCCGAAGTCGATCAGCACGGGCATCCCGTCAGAACTCCGCAGAATCAGGTTGTCCGGGGAGATGTCGCGGTGAATCACTCCCAAAGAGTGAATGTATTCAAGCACGGGCAAAATCTGGATTAGCAGTTGATTGATTTCTGCTTCTATGAACCGCAAACCTTGACGCTTGCGGGCGTCGAGCAGAAAGCGGTAGGTTTGGCCGGGCACGTAGTCTTGGACGAGAAATAGGTAGCCTCGATCGCTGATACTGACGCGGAAGAGTTCGCGAAAGCGCGGGATTTGATTGTGTTGCAGCTTGTAGAGCACTCCCGCTTCCCGCTCGAACAGTTCCTCTGATTTTTGTAAAGCGTAACTTCCGTGTACTTGGGGCGCAAATTCTTTTAAAACGCAGGGTTCGTTAAATCGGTGGGCATCTTCAGCGAGGTAGGTGCGCCCGAAGCCTCCGTGTCCCAATTCGCGGACGATGCGGTAGTGGTTGTTGAGAGTTATGCCGGGGTAGATGGGATTGTTCATGGGAACTTGCTGCGTCGGATTTTCACGCTTGACTGAGACTGGGAGTTTTGGGCGATCGCTGAATTAATCTTGACATAGTGTGTCGGTGTTTATTACTCGATCGGCAGCTTGGCTATCCCCTGTGGTTATTGTGAAAACAGCGGTTTTGTGCTATGGAAGTTTATCTACTGCGCCATATTTTCGATCGACCTCAAAATGTGTTCAAATTTTGAGTGTCCAGCCCAATGTGCGATCGGGCGTTAGCGCTACTAAGTGAATCTCGATCGAGGTGCCCAATACCCATTTTAAGGAGCAAATCATGCAGCCAGAACAGCGTCAGCGAGCAATTGGGGCGTTTGAAGAGTTTTTGAGCACGCCGCTTGAGGAACGATTGCAACACCAGCAGAATCGAGTTGCCGAAGCGGGGGCGATCGCCCTTTTCCAAAAAGTCGCTGCCACAGTACCAGCTTACCAGAGTTTTCTAACTGAACATAACATCAATCCTGCCTCAATTCAAACCTTTGAAGACTTCCAAAAATTGCCGCTAATTACCAAAGACAATTATTTACGCTGTCACCCGCTACCTCAGTTGTGTCACCAGGGCAAATTAGAAACTTGCGATTTCATTGCTGTTTCATCGGGTTCGACAGGAAACCCGACATTTTGGCCGCGTTTTATCAGCGACGAGTTGCAAATTGCGGCTCGTTTTGAACAAATATTTCACGACAGTTTTTACGCCGACACTCGCTCAACTTTAGCTGTGATTTGCTTTGCGTTGGGAACTTGGGTAGGCGGAATGTACACGGCAAATTGCTGCCGCTATCTAGCGAGTAAGGGTTATCCCGTTACAGTTGTGACACCTGGGAATAATAAGACTGAAATATTTCGAGTTGTGCTGGAACTTGGGGAGCATTTTGAACAAGTAGTATTGTTGGGATATCCGCCGTTTATCAAGGATGTGATTGATAGCGGAATTGCTGGGGGTGTGGAATGGCAAAAATATCGAATTAAGATGGTGTTTGCGGGGGAAGTGTTTAGCGAAGAATGGCGGAGTTTGGTGAGCGATCGCACTAATTCTGACAATCTATATTACAACTCTGCGAGCCTTTACGGTACGGCAGACGCGGGCGTTTTGGGCAACGAGACACCGCTGAGCATTTGCATCCGTCGCTTTTTAGCAAACAATCCAGAAGCAGCACGCAATTTATTCGGGGAATCGCGGTTGCCAACGCTGGTGCAGTACGATCCGAAAAGCCGCTTTTTTGAAGTGAATAATGACGGCACGCTGTTATTTTCTGGCGATAACGGCATCCCGCTAATACGCTATCACATCTCTGATAACGGCGGTTTAATTTCTTACGAAGCAATGCTCAATTTTTTGGCAGAATGGGGATTTAACCCCGTGGCAAGTTTGCAGCAAGCAGCAGGTATGAAAGTTTCTGATTTCCCCAGAGGCATTCGCTGCTTGCCCTTTGTGTATGTATTCGGGCGATCCTCTTCGAGGGCTTCGCTAACGCACTTTACCGTTTCCTACTTCGGTGCTAACATTTACCCGGAAAATGTCACCGTAGGTTTAGAAGTTCCCACGATTCGGGAATGGGTGACGGGAAAATTTGTATTGCAAGTCAAGGAAGATGCGGATCAAAATCGGTTTTTATCGGTGGTTGTGGAATTAGCAGCGGGGGTGGAGGGCGACGAGGAGATGAAGCAGGCGATCGCATCTTCAATTCTGGCGCAATTGCGGCGGCTAAACAGCGAATTTGCTAATTACGTGCCGCCAGAATATCAGTTACCTGTGGTGACATTAACGGAGACGGGCGATGCGGAGTATTTTCCGATTGGGGTGAAGCACCGATACACGCGGCAATAAGTAGTTTGAATTGATGAGCTATGAGTTTTCAAAAGTCTTGTGTTATTATATAATTAGGGTAACAGTTGATGGTTCAGCTTAAAATATGCCAGCAAAAGACATCTACCACAATAATGTCAGAACAGCCCTGGAAAAAAACGGGTGGACGATAACAAACGATCCGCTACCCTTAAAAATTGGTAAACGTACTCTCAGTGTTGATTTAGGTGCAGAAAAATTATTTGCTGCCGAAAAGCAAGGTCGTAAAATTGCTGTAGAAGTCAAAAATTTTGTGAGTGATTCACCAGTTCATGACTTAGAACAAGCTGTTGGACAGTATATTGTTTACGAAGATATTCTACAGCGATCGGAACCTGAACGGATAATATATCTGGCAATCCGTGCAGAAGTTTATGCACAAATTTTTTCTGAACCTATCAAGCAGATTTTGTTAGAGAACAAGAGATTTAAACTAATAGTTTTTGATTCATTAAAGGAGACAATTGTCAGATGGATAGACTAGATGAATATCGCCAAATTGTTCGCAATGTTTTAGATAGTTATGCCCAGATTTCATACGGACACGGAGAAATTAAAAGCAGCGTTATTGTTGACAGCGAACAAAACAATTTTTTACTGATGCACGAAGGCTGGCAAGGGCTTCAAAGAATTCACGATTGTATAGTTCATGTGGAAATTATCGACGGTAAAATCTGGATTCAACAAGATGGTATAGAAACGGGAATTACCGCAGAACTTGTAGAATTAGGAGTGCCTAAAGACAAGATTGTTTTAGGGTTTCATCCGTATCATGTTCGGCAGCATACGGGATATGCGATCGCCTAAACCAGCTTACAATACAGGAAAATTGAATGAAAGGACGATCGCTAAATTGTATCGGGATCGATGTTTAATTCTCGTAGTTTCGCGGCCAGGCGATCGGCTCGTTGAGCTTCTTGTCCGGCTCGTTGAGCTTCTTGTCCGGCTCGTTGAGTCTCCCTTTCTGCAACCTCTTGAGGAGTAGGGACAAGCTCTCCTTCTGCTGTAAAAAAACGCAATTTTCCGCCACAAATTCCGAGACTCAAATCGAGCTGCTGACTCCGTAGATGCCCGAATTCGTTCGGTGCGATTGCTTCATATTCCCCGTCAACTAAATGAAACCCAGCTAATTCTAAAGTTTCTGGGTCAAACCAAAAGTAGTCGTGAGTGCGAAAAGTATCTTGATAGAGTTGTTTCTTAAAGTTTTTGTCTATATCCGCTGTTTTGGGCGACAGGATTTCAACGATGATATTGGGGTACTTTCCGTCTTCTTCCCAAACTACCCAGCTTTTCCGAGTTTTTCGTTCTGTTCCGAGTACCACAAAAAAGTCTGGGCCTCGGAAGTCTTTCGATTTGAGTTGCTTGGGACTGTAATAAATGGTGAGGTTTCCAGCAGCATAGAAATCATTTCTATCTCGCCACAGCCATTCTAGACAGTTGAGGAGTAGGATTATTTGTCGGAGATGCAGTTCTGTTTCCACGGGAGGTTCGTCACTGTATAAATCGCCTGAAGGAAAGATAACATTTTCTGGTATCTCTTGTTCTGGTATTTCTTGGGTAGTAGCTAATTCTGCGGTTGCGGACATGGCTGCTGGGTGAGGAGTAAGAGGTTGTGTGTCTATTTTAGCAAGCTTTTCATATCTCTGCCGAGGACTGTTCTGAAAGCCCGATCGCGCTTTTTGGCAAAAAATGCGATCGAACACCGAACAATATCAAATCTAGCATCGAAATTATTCATATCTCTATTCTCGACAAGCGCGTGAATCAGCGTCAATCCCTTGTCATCTGCGGCCTGATAAACTCTCTTTTTTAACCGCAGATACAGGCAGATTAACACAGATTAACGCAGATGAATTAGATCAATTCGGGTTGCACCATCGGGAATTGTTGACCCTTCGGCTTCGCTCATGGCATCGCTGTTGACTGGATTTAACTATTCCGATGCTACCGGAATTGATCTAATTAGTCTTTAACTATTAGCAATTGCCGCTTTATTTGCCGTCAGCTTCCCTGAGAGCCGCCAGAATTTCTGGTCGTTTCATGCGCGCGTAGCCCCGCACTTTCCTGTCTTTGCCGATCGCCTTCAACCGTCTCAGCGAAAGACTGTCGTAGTCTTCCTCTGGGGACTGGGACGGAAACGGCAACTCCAACTGCAACTGCGGTAGCTGAGGTTTCTGCTGTGCTTTCGACTGCTTCTTCGGCTGCGTTTTTGACTGCTTCTTCGGCGGTGCCTCTGGCTGTATTTCTGAGTGCGTCGCTGCGGCTCCCAATTGGCGGCGGAGCGTTTCGATTTGATTTTTCAGGTCATTTTCTACGTCTTCAATGGCGTCGGAGACAAACTGATTAATGGTTTGGACTGTGCGCTCTAATTTTGTTGACAGCAGTTTTTCCAGTTCATCCAACTGTCTCAAAGCACCTTCAAGATTTACCTCAGAAATAATACCAGATGTTGGCGGACGGTTGATGCTCGATTGTTCAATTTTTTTAGCCATTTTATCTACCTTTTCATGAAATGCTTTTTCCACTTGTTCTAGCAAATGCTTAATCTGTTCTATTTGGTTACGCTCAAAGTTTTGCTCACTTAAAGCTTTTACTTGCTTTTTAAGCAACTCTTCATTTTTTTTAACAGATTGTTCTATTTGTTTTGTTAGACTCTCTACCTTTTCTTGAAATGATAGCTCGAATTGTTGCAGTAGAGTTTCAATTTGTGCAGTTTTTTGAGTCGCTTGCGGAGCTAAAAGTTCCATTTCTGCTTGAGTAGCAGCTACTTCCTCGTCGGCCATTTCAAAAACCCAAGCCCACATTTGCTCGATGCCGAGTTCTTTAGCAACAATACACCAATCTGAGCCGCAGATTACTTCATATTCTTCTTCGTTGCTATAAGCTTCTGTAGGACGTACAATTAAAGGAATCAAGTTGCTGCCTTGCTCAATCAGACTTCTCCTGAGAGCTTCCCGGCGATCGCGGGGAATCTCCCCCATCTGAGGCTCTGGTACTGCAATTTGGGAAGTGTAAATTTGACTGTGACTAATTGGCTTAATCCGCAAATATTCAACTATTCGTTTTTGATCGGACGATCGCTCCATCTTGTTACAAGTCCTCTTTTGTCATGAAAATCTGGTGTTTGGGTATTTATGTATATTTGCACTTTACAGCCTGCGTTTTAAGTGCTGCAGGACTAACCCAAGAACTGTAATTGTAGGGTGCGATACAAACACCTTACCCAGACTCTGGTAAGTTTAAGGGTTTATTGGCCTCAGTCTTCCAAGTCTGCGATCGAACTCGGTTATCTGGAGGAGATATCGCCTTGCTGCTATACCTGTGCGGCTGGCTGTGCGGTGACAGCCCGGGCGATCGGCAAAAGTTACTGCAATTCCTCAAAAAAGCGGCTGTGATGAGTTTAACTGGCTGCGGGACACCAATGATACACTGCTTTACTCATCTTTACTTTTTTTGGCGTCAGGGCGATCGGGCTGGCGTTGCGAGTTGCGATCGCAATTGCGACGTATACCAAAGCCAGCTTTAATATCGCCCTTATTCTTTAGTCTCCAGCGAGAGGGACGAAAGTTTCTGTAGAATCGGTTTCAACCGCCGAGTCATATGGGGTTTTTCAAATTTTGTCGGGCGGCCTTTGAGCGCCCCAAAAATGCAATTGAGATGGCTGAAAGCTTATAAATATTTTTGCCACTTGTCAATAAGCTTAATCATTGTTTTTTCGCCTAACCCTTTACCTTTCATGCGTTCCAACACATTTTCAAAAGATGCAAACTGCTGCAAATCTCGCTCTTTGATGATTTGTTCTATGGTTTGAGCTTTTATGCCAGCATTTTTCAAATTTGTAGCCAATTTGAATTTATCTTGAGTGTTGAGTGCTTCCAACAGCGGAACAGGTTTGGGAATCCGGCTTTCAACATCTTTAACCCTCTCTATCAGCGCCTGTTTTTCCTGCGTATACTCGGCTTTTAATTCATTAATTCTGTTTTCCAATCGAGTTTCAATATTGGTCAGCCGCTGTTCAAAGCTGGAGGACGGTTGCGGAACCACAGTTACACTTTGATTCTCACTGATTGCGGTTTTTCTGAGAATTTCAAGTTGATCTAGGAGAAGTTCTTCATTTTCTTCTTCCAGGATGAATGCTCCGATTGTCTCCCCTTTGAAAGCATCTATTTCCTTTGCTCTCGCCGCCGCATAATATTCAAAGTCTCCGTCTACTATTTCGTAAGCATCCATACCGTTTCGGCGGACAATTATCGGATTAATCAATCCTCCTGACTCTAAAATTAGTCTGGCTAATTTCTCTAAATCAGGCTCTGCAAAATTGGAACGGGGAACTGCGGATGTAATTTTTTTCACTGCAACCAGTGACGGAGATAATTTTTTCATTAGTTTTTACCTATTTTTTCCAAAACTTCTATTGCTAGCATTTCAAATTCTTGGGAGGCGATGGAATCAGGCTTAAAGTCCAGAACTGAAATCGGATCGGCAATTTCCATATTTCCGACTATTTGAAATTGTTCTGCACACTTTGCTAAATCGTCCCTCTCATAAATTACGCTGTCCATGATTTCAAAGCCGTAGCGTTTGGGAATTGCCTCTCTCCGCTTGGGTAAACTGTACTGTACAAATTTAGCATTTGTGGAGATTTTGCAAGGGAGTACACCTAAAACTTCTAGAGGTTTCTTGCCAATTTGTTTTTTGAATCCATTAACTTTTTTAATAAAATCCTTGACATTAATCAGTCCTTGATTGGCAAAAGGTTTTAAGTCAGAAGGAATAATTAAATAATCCGCTGCAATTAGGGCAACTCTAGCATAAAAATTCAACGATGGTGGCGTATCAATCAGTACAATATCATATTTATCCTGTACTTCTGCTAGTTTCTGAATTAAAATCATTCGGCTGTAATCTAGTTGATTGAGTTCCGTCTCATATTGCATTAAATCTATGTGGGAAGGAACCACATCTATTTCGGGGTGGCAAAAATTAGACTTGCGAGCTACTTCTTCGATCGAGAAAAAGTCTTCTGATTGCAAAACTTGAAGAATATTATTATCTTTCAAATCATCTTGTTCTTCATCCTCAAATTTAACTAAACCTGTCGCAAAGGTTGTATTAGCCTGACTGTCTAAGTCTATCACCAAGACTCTCTTACCTTTCTTGCTCAGCGCAGCAGCTAAATTGACTACTGTTGTAGTTTTGCCAACGCCGCCTTTATTGTGGTAAACTGCAATAATTTTCATACTATTTTGGCTTTTTGGGGGAACGGTTACATCGGATTTAACTTGAGGCTTAAATGGATAATTTTCAGGTATTTGTTCCGGTTCTGAGATTTGACTTGGCTCAGGTTCGGCGGTGGCGGAATTGTTGGGCTGTACTGGGACTTCGCTAATTAACTCAGGACTAACCAAATTAATTTTACTATCTTCCAGTTCGAGATTATCGGGATTTTTTATAGGTTTTAAACTATCTCTGCCAATTAAAGCGATAATTTCCTCAATTCGAGTTTCTACGTCTTGTCCAGCACACTTAAAGACTAGCTGAATATCATCGGCTACTCGTTCATAAATTCTAATCTCTTTACCGTTAGTTAGGACTCCATAGCGGATGCTCAAACTTGTTAAATAACGATTGAGTTTTCGCCGGTGGCGGTCTAAATTTTCCTTCGGATGTTTAGCCTCCATGACTACACTCATCGGCGAGTCTGCATCGACAACTATCGGGATAACTTGGATGGCAAATGAGAGGAAGTCTAGACGAATATTCCCAAATGCTATTTCTTGGTGCCAAGTGTCGGGCGTATAGCCTAGTTTTGGTAGCAGATAGCTGACAATGAGTTTGCTTTCTACTTCGCTTTCGTTGCGACAGTTATTGGGATTGAAAGTCATTAGATTTTAGATTTTAGATTTTAGATTTTAGATTTTAGATTTTAGATTTTAGATTTTAGATTTTAGATTTTAGATT